>NZ_JAPDPH010000138.1 GCF_026013475.1 Micromonospora yasonensis
GCCCCGCCGCGGCCGAGCCGCATCACACCGGCCGGTACTCGACCTCTGGTCGGCCCGGGGTGCCGTAGCGGGGCGCGCGGACCGCGCGGTCGGCGGAGACCAGGTATTCCAGGTAGCGGCGGGCGGTCACCCGGGAGATCCCGGTACGCCGGCTGACCTCGGTCGCGGAGAGCCCGCCGTCGCCGAGGGCGGCCAGCACGGTGTTCAGCGTCTGCTCGTCGAGCCCCTTCGGCAGGGTGTGCCGGGCCGCGCCGCGCAGCGTGGCGAACATCCGGTCCACCTCGTGCTGGGCGGCCACCTCGCCCTCGGCGACCGCCTGCCGCCGGTACTCCGCGTAGCGCTCCAGCTTGTCGCGGAACGCGGCGAAGGTGAACGGCTTGAGCAGGTAGTGGGTGACCCCGAGGGAGACCGCGGTACGGACCACCGCCAGATCCCGGGCCGAGGTCACCGCCAGCACGTCGACGCTGCTGCCGGCGGCCCGCAGCGCCCGGCAGACGTCCAGCCCGGGCAGGTCGGGCAGGCGGAAGTCGAGCAGCACCAGGTCGACGTCAGCGCCGCCGCGGTGCCGCAGCGCCGCCATCGCCTCCCGCGCGGTGTGCGCCACCCCGACCACCACGAAGCCCGGCACCCGCTCGGTGTACGCCTTGTGCGCCTCCGCCAGCAGCGGCTCGTCCTCCACCACCAGCACCCGGATGTCGCGCATGCCGGCACTCCGCTCCGCGCCAACCCGCTCGCTGCGCTCGCTCATGCGGCCTCCTCGCTCCGCTCGGCGGCCGCATGAGGCTCCACCGCACTGCGTCTGATGATTCGCTCGCTGCGCTCGCTCATTGCGGCTCCCTCGGGATCGGCAGCCGGACGGTGAAGACGGTTTCCCCGTCGTCGGTGCGCCCGACGTCGGAGCTGCCGCCGTGCCGGCGGACCACCTGCCCGACCAGGGCCAGGCCCAGTCCCCGGCTGGCGCTCTTGGTGGACCAGCCGCGGCGGAACGCGTCCGCCACCCGCTCCGGGTCCAGCCCCGGGCCGGTGTCGGCGACCCGGACCACGAGCTGGTCGTCGGCCGCGCCGACCAGGACGCGGACCCGGCGGGGCGGGGCGGTGCCGGCGACCGCCTCCAGGGCGTTGTCGACCAGGTTCCCGACGACGGTGAGCAGGTCGGTGGTGGGCAGCGGGCTGTCATCGAGGCGGCAGTCCGGGTCGATCACCAGGTCCACGCCCCGCTCGCCGGCCCGCGCCGACTTGCCGAGCAGCAGCGCGGCCAGCGCCGGCTCGGTCACCGCCCCGACCACCCGGTCGGTGAGCTGCTGGGCGAGTTCCAGGTCCCGGGTGGCGAGCCGGACCGCCTCGTCGGCGCGGCCCAGCTCGACCAGGGTGAGCACGGTGTGCAGCCGGTTGGCCGACTCGTGGGTCTGCGCCTGCAGTGCCTCGGTGAGCGCGCGTACCGAGTCGAGCTCGCTGGCCAGGTTGCGCAGGTCGGTCTGGTCACGCAGGGTCAGCACGGTGCCGAGCACGGTCCCCTCGAAGCGGGTGGTCCGCTGGTTGGCGACCAGCACCCGGTCGCCGGCGAGGACCGGCTCGTCGTGCGTGTCCCGCCCGGAGGCGAGCAGCTCCGCCACCGCCGGGGGCAGGTCGACGTCGGCCACCGGCCGGTCGGTCACCGGGACGTCCTCGTCCAGCCCGAGCAGGCGGCGGCCCTCGTCGTTGACCAGCGCCACCCGCCGGTCCCGGGTCAGCACCACCAGCCCCTCGCGTACGGAGTGCAGGACGGCGTCGTAGTACTCGTACATCCGGCTCATCTGGGCCGGACCGAGACCGTGGGTCTGCCGCCGGAGCCGGCGGCTGAGCAGCCAGGACCCGGTGGCGGCGAGGGCCAGGGCGGGTACGGCGGCGGAGAGCAGCACCGGCACCTGGGCGAGCAGTTTGCGGTTGATCACCTTGGTGGTGATGCCCACGGAGACCAGGCCGACGATCCGGGGGCCGTCGCCGTACACCGGGACGACCGCGCGCACCGACTCACCGAGGGTGCCGACGTTGGTGGTGGTGAACGACGCCTCTCCGGCGAGCGCGGGGCCGATGTCGCCGATGAACGGCTGCCCGATCAGCTTCGGGTTGGGGTGCGAGTAGCGGGTCCGGTCCGGGGCCATCACCACCACGAAGTCCGTCTTCGTGGCCTTCCGGATCGACTCCGCGTACGGCTGGAGGGCGGCTGAGGGGTCGGGGGAGGCCAGGGTGGTACGGACCTCGGGGGAGTGCGCCACGGTCTGCGCCACGGCGAGCACCTGTTCCCGTGCCGCCTGCTGGGAGTCACTGCGGGCGAGCATCACCGCGCCGGCCGCGCCCGCCAGCACGAGCAGCGTCACCACCACGGCCTGGAGGGCGAACAGTTGCCCCGCGATGCTCCACTGCCGTCGGGCCACGTCCCCCTCCTTCCGCCGCTGGCCGTCCCGCAAGTCTGGCGCACCCGGCCGGTGCGGTTTCCGCCGTGCTTCGCGGGGGTGAACAGAATGAACGCAAGCGTGCCGTACGTTGAGACCGGCTTCACATTGTGGGCATGGACACCACCACACCCACCCCCGTGGCCGCCCGGCCCGCGCGCCGGGACCGGACCCGCTACCTCTACCTGGCGGTCATCGTGGCCGTCGTCGCCGGCATCCTGGTCGGCCTCGTCGCACCCGAGGCCGGCAAGGAGTTGAAGCCGCTCGGCACCGGTTTCGTGAACCTGATCAAGATGATGATCAGCCCGGTCATCTTCTGCACGATCGTCCTCGGTGTCGGATCCGTGCGGCAGGCGGCGCGGGTCGGCAAGGTCGGCGGCCTCGCGCTCGGCTACTTCCTGATCATGTCGACGGTCGCGCTGGCCATCGGCCTGGTGATCGGCAACCTCATCCACCCGGGCTCCGGCCTGAACCTCGGCGCGGACCTGGCCGGTTCCGGCCAGAAGGCGGCCGGCGGCGAGGCCGGCGGCACCGTCGACTTCCTGCTCGGCGTCATCCCGACCTCCCTCCTCTCCGCGCTGACCGAGGGCTCGGTGCTCCAGACGCTGCTGGTCGCCCTCCTGGTCGGCTTCGCCGTGCAGGCCATGGGCACCCGGGGCGAGCCGGTGCTGCGCGCGGTGGGCGTGATCCAGCGCCTGGTCTTCAAGGTGCTCGCGATGATCATGTGGGTGGCCCCGATCGGCGCGTTCGGCGCGATGGCCGCCGTGGTCGGCGCGACCGGCATGGACGCGCTGACCAGCCTGGCGCAGATCATGCTCGGCTTCTACGCCACCTGCCTGATCTTCGTGCTGGTGGTGCTCGGCGCCCTGCTCTGGTTCGTCGCCCGGATCTCGATCTTCTCGTTGCTGCGCTACCTGGGTCGGGAGTTCCTGCTGATCCTGTCCACCTCGTCGTCGGAGTCGGCGCTGCCCCGGCTGATCGCCAAGATGGAGCACTTCGGCGTCGGCAAGCCGGTCGTCGGCATCACCGTGCCGACCGGTTACTCCTTCAACCTCGACGGCACGGCGATCTACCTGACCATGGCCTCGCTGTTCATCGCCGACGCGCTGGGCAAGCCGATGGCGATCGGCGAGCAGATCGGCCTGCTGGCCTTCATGATCATCGCTTCCAAGGGTGCCGCCGGGGTCACCGGCGCCGGGCTGGCCACCCTCGCCGGCGGCCTCCAGTCGCACCGGCCGGACCTGGTCGACGGCGTCGGCCTGATCGTCGGCATCGACCGGTTCATGTCCGAGGCCCGAGCGCTGACCAACTTCGCCGGCAACGCCGTCGCCACCGTCCTGGTCGGCACCTGGACCGGCGAGTTCGACCGGGACCAGGCCCGGGCGGTCCTGGCCGGGGAGCGACCCTTCGACGAGGCCACCATGCTCGACGAGAACGACGCGGGCGAGGAGGCGGCCGACCGGGGTACGCCGACGCGGCCCGCCGCCCTCGCCGACGCGCCGGCCTGAGCCGGCGATCTACCCCGCCCCGCATCTGCGATCTTGGGCAGTTTCCGTTCCGCGTAGACGGAAACTGTCCAAGATCTGCGGCGGTGGGGACGGCGCGGGCCCGAACAGCAGCGGGCGTGGCAGGCCCGCTCCGGCAGCGGGCAGGCCACGGCCTGGCGATTGGCGCTGACCGGGCGTCGGTCGCTGGGGCTAGCGTCGCGGCATGGATCTCGAGCAGGCGCAGAAGCTGTGGCAGCCGGAGCCCGGGTGGCTGAACACCGCCACGTACGGGCTGCCGCCCGAGCCGGCCTGGACGGCGGTGCAGGACGTGCTCGCCGACTGGCGGGCCGGGCGGGTCTCCTGGGAGGGCTGGGCCGAGTCGGCCGGCCAGGCGCGTCGCACGTTCGCCGGCCTGGTCGGGGTGGCCCCGGCCGATGTGGCGATCGGCAGCACGGCGTCGCAACTGCTCGCTCCGGTCGCGGTCGCGCTGCCGCCCGGGGCGACCGTGGTGGTGCCGGAGATCGAGTTCACCTCCAACCTGTTCCCCTGGCTGGTGCAGGAGGAGCGCGGGGTCCGGGTGCGGACGGTGCCGGCGGAGGGCCTGGTCGACGCCATCGACTCCGACACCGACCTGGTGGCGTTCAGCCTGGTGCAGTCCTCCGACGGCACGGTCGCCCCGTACGACGAGATCGTCGCGGCGGCCCGGGCGCACGGCGCGCTCGTCGCGGTGGACGCCACCCAGGGCTGCGGCTGGCTGCCCTTCGACGCGAGCCGGGCCGACGCGGTGGTGGTCTCGGCGTACAAGTGGCTGATGGCGCCGCGCGGCGTGGCCTTCGCCTACCTGGCCCCCGCGCTGCGCGAGCGGCTGCGTCCCGACGCCGCCAACTGGTACGCGGGCGCGGACCCGCACGCCTCCTACTACGGTCCGCCGCTGCGGCTCGCCG
The DNA here is from genome assembly GCF_026013475.1 of Micromonospora yasonensis. Taxonomy (GTDB): domain Bacteria; phylum Actinomycetota; class Actinomycetes; order Mycobacteriales; family Micromonosporaceae; genus Micromonospora; species Micromonospora yasonensis. The sequence goes on from NZ_JAPDPH010000138.1 coordinate 4,864, forward strand.
ACGACGCCCGGCGGTTCGACACCTCCCCGGCCTGGTTCTGCTGGGTCGGGGCGGCGCCGGCCCTGGACCTGCTCGCCGAGATCGGGCTGCCCGCCGTCCACGCGCACGACGTGGCGCTGGCCAACCGGTTCCTCGCCGGGCTGGGCCGGCCGCCGGGCGACAGCGCGATCGTCACCGTGACCGTGCCCGGCGCGCAGGAGAAGCTGGCCCGGGCCGGGGTGCGCGCGGCGGTGCGGGCCGGCCGGGTCCGGGCCTCGTTCCACCTCTACACCACCGAGGCGGACGTCGACCTGGCCCTGGACGCGCTGACCGGCTGACGAGCCGGCGAGGCTCAGGCCAGGTGGCCGCCGATCTTCGTGTGGCCGCGCAGCAGGTCGCGGGAGATGATCAGTCGCTGCATCTCGTCGGTGCCCTCGAAGATCCGGTACAGCCGGACCTGCCGGTACCAGCGCTCGATGGGCAGCTCACGGGTGTAGCCCATGCCGCCGTGGATCTGGAGCGCGCGGTCCACCACCCGGTTGACCATGCCGGCACCGTAGAGCTTGCCCATCGAGGAGGCGTGCCGCGGATCCAGGCCCTGGTCGACCGTCCACGCCGCCTTGAGCACCAGCCAGCGGGCGGCCTCCAGTTCGGTCTCCGAGTCGGCGATCATCCACTGGATGGCCTGGTTGGTGCCGATCTTGGTGCCGAAGGTCTCCCGGGTGTTGGCCTGGTCGATCGCCATCTGCAACACCCGCTCGGCGATGCCGATCGCGTGCGAGGGAATGGTGTAGCGGCCCTTGCCGATCCACTCCATCCCGAGCGCGAAGCCCTGCCCCTCGGTGCCGAGGATGTTGCGGTGCGGCACCCGTACGCCGTCGAAGACCAGCGAGGCCGGGCCGCCCTCGCCCATGGTCTGGATGAACTCCGAGCGCCAGCCCATCTCCCGGTCCACCAGGAACGCGGTGGCGCCGCCGTTGCGGGCGCCCTTCGCCGGGTCGGTCACCGCGACCACGATGGCGAAGTCGGCGTCGTTGCCGTTGGTGATGAAGGTCTTCTCCCCGTCGAGCACCCAGTCGTCGCCGTCGCGGCGGGCGCGCAGCCGGATGTTCGCCGCGTCGGAGCCGGCCCCGGGCTCGGTGATCGCGAAGCAGGAGATCCGGTCCCCCTCGATGGTGGGGACGAGGAACTCCCGCTTCTGCTCCTCGGTGGCGTGGAAGAGGATGTTGTCCGCCTCGCCGCCGAACCGGAACGGCACGAAGGTACGTCCCAACTCGGTCCAGATCAGCGACTGCATGACCGCCGGCAGGTCCATCCCGCCGTACTCCTGCGGGGTGGCCAGTCCCCAGAAGCCGAACTTCTTCGCCTTGAGTTGGAGTTCGCGCAGCTCCGCGCGGTCCAGGCCGGGCCCGTGGGCGCGTTCGCGGCGCAGCACCTCCTGCTCCAGCGGCATCACCTCACGGGTGATGAAGGCGCGGGCGGTGTCCCGGACGGCCCGTTCCTCGTCGGACAGTGCGAAGTCCACGGTGCCCCCTCGACGTCGGCGCTGCGCCGGACCATGCTCAAACTAGCGGCGTAAGTTTTCATCCGTCTAGCCCCCTCCTTCCACCGTCGAGGTGAGGTCCGGCCAGCCGAGGTGCGGATAGGGTGCGTGCGCAGGTGGTTGCCGACGGGAGGATGGGATGACGTGCCGCGACCCCGACAGGCCCTGCTGAGCCGGGAGCGGATCGTCACCACCGCGCTTGCCCTGATCGACGCCGACGGGCTGGCCGCGCTCTCCACCCGGCGGCTGGCCGCGGCGCTCGGCGTGCAGGGCCCGTCGCTCTACAACCACTTCGCCACCAAGGACGAGATCCTCGACGCGGTGGCGGACAGCGTCACCGCCACCGTCGACGTCAGCGCGTTCGGCCGGTACGACTGGTGCGAGGCCCTGCGGCGCTGGGCCGTCTCCTACCGGGCGGCGCTGGCCGCGCACCCGAACATCGTCCCGTACCTGGCCCAGGGGCCGGGCCGGCGGCCCGCCGCCCTGGCCATGGCCGACGCGGTCTACGGCGGCCTGGTCCGGGCCGGGTGGCCGCCGGCGCGGGCCACCCACATCGGCGCCGCCCTGCGCTACTACGTCGCCGGTTCGGCGCTCGGCTCGTTTGCCCGAGGCTTCGTCGAGGACCCGGCGCTGTACGCCGCGCACCCGCACCTGAGCCAGGCGCACCGGCTCGCTGGCCACCAGCGCAGCGTCGACGAGGGCGCGTTCGTCCTCGGCCTGGACGCGTTGCTGCACGGCCTCGCGGCCGAGTACGAGCGGACCGTCGCCGGGCTGGAGCCGGCCACCGCCAGGGAGTAGCGTCCGAAATCCGCCCCTTCCGGAAGGACGCCATGGATCTCGCCGCCGCGCCCCCCGCCCGCCTGGTCCGCCGCCACCTGCACGTCGCCGGCGAGTGGGTCGACCCGGCGGACGGCGAGTCGATCCCGGTGGAGAACCCGGCCACCGGGGAGATCGTCGGGCAGGTCCCCGCCGGCACCCCGGCCGACGTCGGCCGGGCCGTCGCCGCCGCCCGCGCCGCCTTCCCCGGCTGGGCCGCGACCGCCCCCGCCGAACGGGCCGACCACCTCGACCGGCTGCACGCCGCGCTGGCCGCCCGCGCCGACGAGATCGCCCGGACCGTCGCGCTGGAACTGGGCACCCCGCTCAAGCTCGCCGCCCGGGTACAGGCCGGGCTGCCGCTGGCCGTGCTGCGTGGCATGGTCGACCTCGCCGCCCGGCCACCGGCCGAGGAGACCGTGGGCAACTCGCTGGTGGTCCGCGAGCCGGTCGGCGTGGTCGGCGCGATCACCCCGTGGAACTACCCGCTGCACCAGGTCGTCGCCAAGGTCGCCCCGGCCCTCGCCGCCGGCTGCACCGTGGTGCTCAAGCCCAGCGAGCTCACCCCGCTGACCGCCTACCTGCTCTTCGACGCGGTCGCCGAGGCCGGGCTGCCGGCCGGGGTGGTCAACCTGGTGCCCGGCACCGGCCCGGTGGTCGGCGAGGCGCTCGCCGCCCACCCGGACGTCGACCTGGTCTCGTTCACCGGCTCCACCGTCACCGGCCGCCGGATCGCCCACCTCGCCGCCGACCGGATCGCCCGGGTGGCCCTCGAACTCGGCGGCAAGTCGGCCAACCTGATCCTCGCCGACGCCGACCTGCCCAGCGCGGTGCGGGTGGGCGTCGGCAACGCCCTGCTCAACTCCGGGCAGACCTGCACCGCCTGGACCCGGATGCTGGTCCACCGGGACCGTTACGCCGAGGCGCTCGACCTGGTCGCGGCGGCCGTGGCCGGGTACCGGCCCGGTGACCCGTTCGACCCGGCCACCCGGCTCGGCCCGCTGGTCTCCGCCGCCCAGGCCGAGCGGGTCCAGGGCCACATCGCCCGGGCCGTCGCCGACCGGGCCCGGCTGATCGCCGGCGGTCCGGACGCCCCGCTGCCGACGCGCGGCCACTTCGTCGCGCCGACCGTCTTCGCCGACGTGCACCCGGACAGCGCCCTCGCCCAGGAGGAGGTCTTCGGCCCGGTGCTCGCGGTCATCCCGTTCGACGACACCGACCAGGCCGTCGCCATCGCCAACAACTCCCGGTACGGGCTGGCGGGCGCGGTCTGGTCCGCCGACGAGGAGCAGGCGCTCGCCGTCGCCCGGCGGCTGCGTACCGGCCAGGTGGACGTCAACGGCGGCGCGTTCAACCCGCTCGCCCCGTTCGGCGGCTACCGGCAGTCCGGCCTCGGCCGGGAGTTGGGCGCCCACGGCATCGCCGAGTTCACCGAGCTGAAGGCGATCCAGCGGTGAGGGCCCTGGTGGCCCGGGGCCGGGACGCCACCCCGGCCGTCGAGGAGGTACGGCTGCCCGCCCCCGGCCCCGGCGAGCTGCGCGTGCGGATCCGCGCCGCCGGCCTCTGCCACTCCGACCTGGCCATGGTGAACGGCACCCTCGCGCCCGCGTACCCGCTGGTGCTCGGGCACGAGGCGACCGGTGTGGTCGCCGAGGCGGGGCCGGGCAGCCGGCTGCCGGTCGGCACGCCGGTGGTGCTCAACTGGGCCCCCGCCTGCCGGACCTGCTGGCACTGCCGGCACGGGGAGCCCTGGCTCTGCGCCGCCAACACCGCCCCGGCGGTGGCCCGGGGCGAGACCGCCGGCGGCGAGCCGCTGCACGTCACCCTCGGCCTCGGCGCGCTCGCCGAGGAGGTGGTGGTGCCCGAGCACGCGGCCGTCCCGATCCCCACCGGCCTGCCCCCGGAGCAGGCCGCGCTGCTCGGCTGCGCGGTGCTCACCGGCACCGGCGCGGTGCGCAACACCGCCCGGGTGGCCGCCGGCGAGTCGGTCGCGGTCATCGGGCTGGGCGGGGTCGGGCTGGCCGTGCTCACCGCCGCGCGGCGGGCCGGGGCCGGGCCGATCCTCGCCGTCGACGTGGTCGAGGCCAAGCGCGACCTCGCCCTGGCCGCCGGCGCCACCGACTTCCTGCTCGCCGACGACCGGCTCGCCAAAGAGGTACGGGCGCGCACCGAGGGGCGCGGCGTCGACCACGCCTTCGAGTGTGTCGGGCGGGCCGCCACCATCCGGTCCGCCTGGCGGCTGACCCGGCGCGGGGGAGCGGTCACCGTGGTCGGCATGGGCGGCAACGACGACCTGCTCACCCTCTCCGCGCTGGACGTCTTCCACTCCGCCCGTACCCTGCGCTCCTCGGTGTACGGGTCGTCCGACCCGGACCGGGAGGTCCCGGAACTGGCCGCCGCGCTCGCCGACCGCACCCTCGACCTGCGCCCGCTGGTCAGCGGCACCATCGACCTGGACGAGGCGCCGGCCGCATTCGGCCGGCTGGCCCGCGGCGAGGGCGCCCGCTGGGTGGTCACCTTCCCGGACTGACCGCGCCCTCGATCAGCGCCGCGTACCCGTCGAGGAGCCGGCGCAGGCCGAAGTCGAAGACCGTCTCCAGGTCGAGGTCGACCCCGGCGTCGGTCAGCGCGGCCATGGTGGACAGGCCGCTACGCCCAGGTGCGGATGGACGCGTGGAGCACCGGGCGGGTGGCGCTGCTCGGCGACGCCGCCTGGTGCCCCTCCCCGCTGACCGGGCAGGGCACCAGCCTCTCCCTGGTCGGGGCCTACCTGCTCGCCGGTGAGCTGGCCGCCGCCGGGGGTGACCACCGGGTCGCGTACCGCCGCTACGAGGAGCTGCTGCGGGCGCACGTGACCAAGGGCCAGGAGCTACCCGGCGGCGGGATCTCCGGATTCCTGCCGGCCACCCGGACCGCGATCCGGATGCGGGACGCCACCATGCGGGCGATGGCCTCCCGCCCGCTGCGCGGGCTCGCCACCCGGCTGTTCTTCAGCCACGCCGACGGCCTGGCCCTGCCGGAGTACGCCGCCGCCCGGTGACGGTGGCGGCGCCACATGTCGACGCGCACCGATCACTGTCGGCCCCGGCCGACGGTGGCGAACGGGCCCGTCCCTATGGTGGGCGGGCCCGTTCGGCGACGGCCGAATGTGTGGGGGATCGACATGGCTCGACCACTTCGATCCGCCGTAGGTTTCCTGCACGCGACGGCCCTGTGACCCCGGTCACCGACTCGGTCGTCGCGGACGGACCTGCGGAGGGTGAGGCGATGGCCGGGCAAGCGATCCTGTCGGCCCGTGGGCTGACCCGGGACTTCCGGGGCTTCCGGGCCGTCGACGGGGTCGACCTCGATGTGGCGCCGGAGACCGTGCACGCCCTGGTGGGGCCGAACGGCGCCGGCAAGACCACGCTGTTCAACCTGCTCACCGGCTTCCTGCCGGCCAGTGCCGGGCGGATCGAACTGGCCGGTCGGGACATCACCGGCCTGCCCCCGGAGCGGGTGGCCCGGCTGGGTGTGGCCCGCTCCTTCCAGATCACCAGCCTCTTCCCGCAGCTGTCCGCCCGGGAGCACGTGCAGCTCGCCCTCCAGTCGCCCAGCGGGCTGGGCTGGCGGTTCTGGCGCTCGGCCAAGCTGATGCGTCGCTACCGGGACCGGGCCGACGAACTGCTCGCCATGGTCGACCTCGCCGAGCTGGCCGAGGCGCCGGCGGAGGCCCTGGCGTACGGCCGGAAGCGCGCCCTGGAGCTGGCCATCGCCCTCGCTCTCGACCCCAAGGTGCTGCTGCTCGACGAGCCGACCGCCGGGATGGGGCTCGAGGACGTGGACCGCACCGTCGACCTGATCGCCACCGTCCGCAAGGGCCGGACCGTGGTGATGGTCGAGCACAACATGAGCGTCGTCGGCCGGCTCGCCGACACCGTCACCGTCCTACAGGCCGGCAAGGTGCTGGTCGAGGGGCCGTACGAGCAGGTCCGCGCCGACGAGCGGGTCATCACCGCCTATCTGGGAGCCGCCGATGCTGCGCATTGAGAACCTCTCCGCCTGGTACGGCGAGGCCCGGGTGCTGCGGGAGGTGAGCCTGGAGGTGGCCGCCGGCGAGGTGGTCACCCTGGTCGGCCGCAACGGTGCCGGCAAGTCCACCCTGCTGCGCAGCGTGATGGGGCTGCACCCCGGCCAGCGCGGCACGGTCAGCCTCGACGGCCGGGACATCACGAAACTGCCGGCGTACAAGCGGGCGCGGGCCGGGCTCGGCTGGGTCCCGGACGACCGCGGCGCGTACGCCACGCTGACCGTCACCGAGAACCTCACCCTGCCGCCCCGGGTCGGCCCCGACCCGTGGTCGCTGGAGCGGATCTACGAGGCGTTTCCCGCTCTCCACACCCGGCGCGACTCGGCGGCCACCATGCTCTCCGGCGGTGAGCAGCAGATGCTCGCCCTGGCCCGGGTGCTGCGGATGGGCGCCCGGCTGCTGCTCTGCGACGAGCCCACCGAGGGACTGTCGCCGCTGCTCGTGCAGCAGGTCGGCGACCTGCTGCGGGAGGCCAAGAAGCACGGCGTGACCGTGCTGCTGGTCGAGCAGAACCTGCACTTCGCCACCGGCGTCGCCGACCGGCACTACCTGCTGGCCGAGGGACGGATCGCGGAGGCGATGGACAACTCCGAGGTGCGCTCGCGGGAGCGCGAGCTGCTGGCGTACCTCGGCATCTGAAACGACGGCTGACCCGCGCGGACCGCGCGGTGCGAAGGGGATGGAAATGCGTGCAAGCGTGGGTGTGGCCGCCGCCTCGGCGGCGATGGTGGTGCTGCTCACCGGCTGCGGCGGCGGTGGCCCCCAGTCCGGCGGCGATTCGAAGCTGACCGGCGACAAGATCGTGCTGGGCGTGCTGAACGACCAGTCCGGGGCCTACTCGGAGCTGTCCGGGAAGAACTCGGTGAAGGCCGTGGAGATGGCCATCGCCGACTTCAAGGCCAAGTACGGCGACAAGGCGATCACCAAGAACATCAGCGTGGAGACCGCCGACCACCAGAACAAGCCGGACGTGGCCAACAGCAAGGCCCAGGAGATGTACGACCGCAAGGGCGTCGACGCCATCCTCGACGTGCCGACCTCCTCGGCCGCGCTGAAGGTCGCCGACGTGGCCAAGGAGAAGAAGAAGCTCTACTTCAACATCGGCGCGGCGACCACCGACCTGACCGGCAAGAGCTGCAACAAGTACACGTTCCACTACGCGTACGACACCTACATGCTGGCCCACGGCACCGGCACGGTCACCACCCAGCAGGTCGGCAAGAACTGGTACATCCTCTACCCGAACTACGCCTTCGGGCAGGACATGGAGAAGAGCTTCTCCGCCGCCATCACCGCAGCCGGCGGCCAGGTGGTCGGCAAGGACGGCGCGCCGTTCCCGAACACCAGCGGCGACTACTCGTCGTTCCTGCTGAAGGCCCCCACGCTGAACCCGAAGCCGCAGGTGCTCGGCACCATGCAGGCCGGCGCGGAACTGGTCAACGTGGTCAAGCAGTACAACGAGTTCAAGCTGCGGGACAAGGGCGTCGGGCTGGCCGTGGGTCTGATGTTCATCACCGACATCCACTCGCTCACCCCGGCCGCGCTGGCCGGCACCACCTACACCGACGCCTGGTACTGGAACTTCGACCAGCAGAACCGGGAGTGGGCCGACCGGTTCCAGAAGGAGACCGGCACCCGGCCGTCCTTCGCCCACGCGGCCAACTACTCCGCCGCCATGCAGTACCTGGAGGCGGTGCAGGCCGCCGGCACCGACGACGCGGACGCCGTGGTGAAGAACCTGGAGGGCAAGGAGATCAACGACCTCTTCCTGCGCAACGGCAAGATCCGCGCCGAGGACCACCGGGTCGTCCACGACGCGTACCTGGCCCAGGTGAAGCCGCAGGCCGAGGTGACCGAGCCCTGGGACTACGTGAAGATCCTCAAGACCATCCCGGCGGCCGAGGCGTTCCGCGCCCCGTCGCCGGACTGCAAGATGTGACGGGCTGATGTCAGGTTTCCTGCAGAACACGTTCAACGGGTTGGTGAGCGGGGCGTTCTACGCCCTGCTCGCCCTCGGGCTCGCGGTCATCTTCGGCATGCTCCGGGTGGTGAACTTCGCCCACGGCGCCTTCTACATGCTCGGCGCCTTCGGGGCGTACGTGCTGCTCTCCGAGGCGGGCGTGCCGTTCTGGGCGGCGTTGGTGATCATGCCGGTCGCGCTGGGCCTGCTCGGCATGCTGCTGGAGCGGGCGGTGATCCACCGACTGACCCGGCTCGACCCGCTCTACAACTTCCTGCTCACCTTCGGGCTGACGCTGATCCTCCAGGACCTGGTCAAGTCCCGGTACGGCATCCAGTCCAGCCCGTACGCCACCCCGGCCGAGCTGAGCGGGACGGTCGACTTCGGACTGTTCGACTTCCCCACCTACCGGGTCTTCATCCTCGGCTTCACCGTGCTGCTCTGCGTCGCGGTCTGGTGGGTGCTCGGCCGGACCCGGGTCGGCATGGTGGTCCGGGCCGCCACCGAGCGTCCCGAGCTGACCCGGGCCTTCGGCATCGACGTGGGAAAGTGGGTCACCCCGGTGTTCGGCTTCGGCATTGCCCTGGCTGGGCTGGCCGGGGTCCTGGCCGCCCCGATGCGGGCGGTGAACCCGCTCATGGGCGCCGACCTGATCATCGTGGTCTTCGCGGTGGTGGTGATCGGCGGGCTCGGCTCGATCTTCGGCTCGGTCGCCGCCGGCTTCGGCATCGGCCTCATCCAGGCCTGGGGCGAGGCGTACCTGTCGGACTTCCCGATCGTGTCGCAGACCGTCGTGTTCGTGGTGATGGCCGCGGTGCTGCTCTGGCGGCCGGCCGGCCTGTTCGGCCGTGAGGAGGCACCGGCATGACCAGCGCCGTCGACACCCCCGCCGAGGAGTCGGCCCGCCGCACGATGCCGTCTGGGCTGCTCACCGTGGCCCGGGCGCCCGGCTGGGTCCGGTACGCGCTGCTCGCCGCCGGCCTGCTCGTGGCGCTCTGGCTGCCCAGGGGGATCTACCCGGCGGTGGCCGTGGACATCCTCTGCTGGGCGCTCTTCGCCGTCTCGGTGGACCTGCTGCTCGGCTTCACCGGGCTGATGTCCTTCGGGCACGCCGCGTTCTGGGGCACCTCGGCGTACGTGACCGGCCTGGTGGCGATCCACGCCGGCCTGCCCTTCCCGGCGGCCGTGCTGGTCGGGGCCCTCGCCGCGGCGCTGCTCGCGCTGCCGATCGGCTACCTGGCGGTCAAGCGCACCGGGATCTACTTCGCGATGGTCACCCTGGCCTTCGCGCAGATGGTCTACTACGTGGCCAACGAGTGGCGTTCGGTCACCCAGGGCGAGAACGGCCTCCAGGGCGTGCCCCGGGAGTTCTTCGGCGTCGATCTCTCCGACGACTACTACTTCTACTACGCGATCCTGCCGATCGTGCTGCTCGGCCTGTTCGCCGCCTGGCGGATCGTGCACTCGCCCTTCGGTCGGGTGCTGGTCGGCATCCGGGACAACCCGGCCCGGGCCCGTGCGCTCGGCTACCCGGTGCACCGCTACAAGCTGACCGCGTTCGTCCTGTCCGGATTCCTCGCCGGGCTGGGCGGCGGGCTCTTCGCGGTCGGCCACCGGTTCGTCTCGCTGGACGTGCTGCACTGGACGACCTCCGGCAAGGCCGTCATCGTGGTGGTGCTCGGCGGCATCGGGACGCTCTGGGGCGGCGTGCTCGGCGCGGCCCTGGTGGTCCGGCTGGAGGACTGGCTGTCGTTCTCCGGCTTCGAGGCCATCGGCCTGGTCACCGGCGGCATCTTCGTGCTCGTCGTGCTGCTGTTCCGGCGCGGCATCTGGGGCACCATCGCGCACCTCGCCCTGCGGGTCCGGCGTAGATGAAAGGAGGGGCCCCTTCTTAACGTCTGCGGTATAGCAGGGGCCCCCGGTTAACACCTGTCCGGACGTGCTCAGTCGGGCAGGATGCCGCGGAGCAGGGCGGCGACCGCCGACTCCGGGTCGAAGTCGTCCTTCGGGCCGGCCAGCTGGTTGCTGAGCAGGCCGTCCACCAGGGCCAGCAGCATCCGGAAGTGGGCCGGTGGGTCGGCCGAACCGAGCCCGGCGAGCACCGGCAGGCCCCACTCGGCCAGCCGGTCCCGGCCCGCGGCCACCTCGGCGCGCAGCGCCGGCTGGACGGCGGCCTCGGCGAAGAGCGCGTACCGGGCCAGGGTGAGCACCCGCCCCTCGGTGGTGAGCTGCCGGATCAGCCGCCCGAGCACCGCCGCGAAGGCGGCACGGTCCCCGGGTGGCAGCTGCCGGGCGAGTTCGTCCCACGCCGCCGTCTCCACCTCGACGAGCCGGCCGAACACGCCGGCCACGAGGGCTTCCCTGGTGCGGTACGCGTTGGACGCGGAGCCCTCCGGCAGGCCCGCCTCGGCGTCGACCGCGCGGTGGGTGAGCTGCCGCAGTCCCCGGGTGCCGAGCACCCGGATCGCCGCGTCGAGCAGGAGCTGTCGCCGGTCCGTCACGCCCGACAGACTACAGCCGTAGTGCCCGGGACTACATCTGTAGTACGGTGCCGGCATGGCGAAGCGCGCGGTGGTGGTCGGGGGCGGGATCGGTGGTCTGGCGGCGGCGATCGGGCTGCATGCCGCCGGCTGGCAGGTGACCGTCCTGGAGCGGTCCGCGGCGCTGCCGGAGACCGGCACCGGGCTCGGCATCTGGCCCGGGGCGATGCGGGCGCTGGACGCGCTCGGGGTGGGGGCGGAGGTGCGGCGGCAGGGGCGTCCCCAGCCGGGCGGGGCGATCCTGCGCCCGGACGGCAGTCGGATCGCCACCATCGACGTGGGCAGGCTGGAGCGGCGGTACGGCGAGCCGGTGCACCTGGTCACCCGCCCGGTGCTGCTCGCCGTCCTCGCCGGCGCGCTGCCCGAAGCGGTGCTGCGTCTCGCCGAGCCGGTCACCGACCCCGACGCGCTGGTCGAGGCGTACGACCTGGTGGTCGGGGCGGACGGGATCGGCAGCGTGGTGCGGACCGCGCTGCACGGCGACCGCTACCCGCTGCGGTACGCCGGCACGGTGGCCTGGCGCGGGGTGGCCGACATCGCGGTCCCGGTCGGCGGGGAGACCTGGGGGCGGGGGCGCAAGTTCGGCCTCACGCCGGAGGGCTCCGGGCGGACCAACTGGTACGCCGCCGTCGCGCTCCCCGAGGGCCACCCCGCGCCCGCCGACGACGTCGCCGAGCTGCGCCGTCTCTTCGGCGACTGGCACGAGCCGATCCCGCGACTGCTGGCCACCCTCACCCCGGACGGGATCCTGCGCCACGAGATCCACGACCTCACCCCGCTGCCGTCCTACGTGTCCGGTCGGGTGGCCCTGCTCGGCGATGCCGCCCACGCCATGACCCCCGACCTCGGGCAGGGCGCCTGCCAGGCGCTGATCGACGCGGTGGCGCTGGCCGACTGCCTCCGCGGCGCCGGCGACGTGCCGGCCGCATTGCGGGCGTACGACCGGCGGCGACGTCGGCCCACCCAGCGGATCGCGGCGGCGGCCCGGTGGGCGGGCCGGCTCTCCCAGACCCGCCGCTGGCTGCCGGCGCGGGACCTGGCGCTCCGGCTGGCCCTGGCCGCCGGCCCGCCCGGCTGAGCCGTCGGGGCGGACCTTACCCGCAGTGGTGACCTGGCGCACAAACAATACGAACCGGTTCCGTATCGAAACCCTCTCACCTACGCTCAGCAGCGTTACGAGTCTGCCCCGTTTCGTATTTCGACGCGGGTTTGCCGGGGGGAGAACCGGACATGGAACCGCACGAGAACACCGGACACCCGAGGAGGTGGGCGATCCTGGGGGTGCTGGTGATCAGCCTCCTCGTGGTCGTCCTCGACAACACGATCCTCAACGTCGCCCTGCGTACCCTCGCCGACCCGGTGCACGGCCTCGGGGCCAGCCAGGGCGAGCTGGAGTGGGCGATCAACTCCTACACACTGGTCTTCGCCGGGCTGCTCTTCACCTTCGGCATCCTCGGCGACCGGCTCGGCCGCAAGCGCTTCCTGGTGATCGGCCTGACCCTCTTCGGGCTGGCCTCGCTGCTGTCCGCGTACGCCCAGGACCCGGCGCAGCTGATCGCGGCCCGCGCGCTGATGGGGGTCGGCGGCGCGGCCATCATGCCGGTCACCCTGTCGATCATCTCCAACGTCTTCGACCCGCGGGAGCGGGCCCGGGCGATCGGCGTCTGGGCCGGCGCGGTCGGCCTCGCCGTGGCGATCGGCCCGGTGCTCGGCGGCGCCCTGCTGGAGCACTACTGGTGGGGCTCGGTCTTCCTGATCAACGTGCCGGTGGTGGCGCTCGGCGTGGTCCTGGTCGGCGCCCTGGTGCCGGAGTCCCGTGACCCGCAGCCCGGCCGGGTGGACCTGCTCGGCGTGCTGCTCTCGGTGGTCGGCCTGGTCGCGCTCACTTACGGCATCATCGACGGCGGCGAGCACGGCTTCGACCGGCTGCCGGTCTGGGGCGCGATCGCCGGTGGCCTGGCCGTGCTGGCCTGGTTCGTCGGCCACGAGCTGCGCAGCGACCACCCCTCCCTGGACGTCCGGCTGTTCCGGGTGCCCCGGTTCGCCGCGCCGGTGGCGATGGTCGGCCTGGTCTTCTTCGCCGCGATGGGCGTGATGTTCTTCGGGGCGTTCTACCTCCAGCTGGTCCGCGGGTACACCCCGCTGGAGAGCGGCCTGCTCTTCCTGCCGTTCGCATTCGCCCAGCTCATCTTCGCCCCGCGCAGCGCCGCCATGGTCCGCCGGTACGGCGGCCGGGCGGTCTCCTCGACCGGCCTGCTGCTCACCGCCGTGGCGCTCGGCGCGTTCGTGTTCATCGACGCGGACACCCCGATCTGGATCTTCTCGGCGCTGGGCTTCGTCCAGGGCGCCGGGATGGCCAACATCATGCCGCCGGCCACCGAGTCGATCATGTCGGCGCTGCCCCGGGAGAAGGCCGGCGTCGGCTCGGCGGTCAGCAACACGGTCCGCCAGGTGGCCGGCGCGCTCGGCGTAGCGGTGCTCGGCTCGGTGCTCTCCGCGGTCTACCGCAACGAGGTGACCCCGGCGCTGGCCGGCCTGCCCACCCCGGCCCACGAGGCGGCCCGCGAGTCGATCTCCGGCGCGTACGCGGTCGCCGAGCGGCTCGGTCCGGCGGCGCCCCGGCTCATCGCGGCGGCCAACGACTCGTTCGTCTCGGCGATGCACTGGGCGGCGGGCATCTCCGCCCTGGTGGCCGCCCTCGGCATCGGCATCGTGCTGCGCTGGATGCCGGGCCGCCCGGTGGTCGGGACGGAGACCCGGCCGGCCACCGAACGGGAGCTGGCCGGGACCCCGTAGGTTCGGCGACAATGTCCGACATGACTACCCACGCCGACGCTCCGCGGTCGCCCGGTCGACCGCGGAGCGTCCGCGCGGACGAGGCGATCGTGCAGGCCACCCTCGACCTGCTGGCCGAGGGCAGCACCATCGAGGCGCTCTCCATCGAGGCGATCGCGGCCCGCGCCGGGGTCGGCAAGGCCACCATCTACCGCCGCTGGTCCGGCAAGGACGCGCTGCTGCTCGACGCGCTGCGCCGGCTCAAGGGGATCATGCCGCAGCCGGCCGGTCAATCCGTCCGGGACGACCTGGTGCTGCTGGTCGGCGCGGTCGGCCACAACATCGACCCTCGGGCCGACAAGATCATGCCGTGCCTGGTGCCCGAGGTGAACCGCAGCCCGGACCACTACCACCTCTACCAGAACATCGTCGAGCCCCGGCGGGCGCTGATGCGCCAGGTGCTGCAACGCGGGGTGGACAGCGGTGAACTCCGGGCCGACCTGGACGTCGAACTCGCCACCGCCCTGCTCACCGGCCCGATGCTGATCCAGCGGGTGCTGCGCTGGCACCCCGAGCTGGACGACCGGATCCTGCCCGAACGCATCGTCGACGCCGTCCTGGACGGCATCCGCGCCCGCTGACCGCCGGTCGGTGAAGCGG
>NZ_JAPDPH010000139.1 GCF_026013475.1 Micromonospora yasonensis
CGCCGGCGGGGTGTACGGCGGTGGGGTGGTCGCTCCTGCCGCCTGGGCACCCGGGGTGCGGCTGGGCAGCGGCGGCCGGGCCGCGGCGACCGGCTGCGGCGGCTCGTCGCCGAACTGGGGCCGGGCGAAGATCGTCGTCTCGTCCTCGCCGTGCGAGCGGAACCAGACGGCCTCCATCTCCCGGAAGATCGGGACCTCCGCCGGCGGTTCCGGCCGGGACACCGCGGGAGCCGCCGGCGGGGCCGCCGCGGCCGGCTGGTACGCCGTCGCGGGCTGGTAGGCCGCCGCGGGCTGGTATGCCGGCGGGGTCGGATCGACCGGGGCGGCCTCCCGGCCCGGGCTCCGCTTCGGCAGCGGGTCCAGTGCGGGGTACGCGTGGGTCGGTGTGCCCACCGGGTAGCCGGCACCCGAGGCCGGGATCGCCGGCGCGGGCGGCGCGGGCGCCACCGGGGCGGTGGTCGGCACGGTGGGCAGGTTCGGCAGCGCGCCGGTCGCCCCGCCCACCTGCACGGCCGGGCCGGTCTCCCGCGCGTCGGCAGTCTGCCAGCGGGCGGGCGGCGGGGGCGTGCTGCGCCACTGGTCGGTCAGCGTCGCCGTGCCGCCCCGCCCCGCGCCGGCCAGCGCGTCGGCGGCCGAGGAGCCGAGCTGGGCCACCGGGGACTGCTCGACGGCGAGCGGCTGGCGCGACCGGGTCAGTGGGGCCTGGCCCCGGTTGGCCGGGAGCACCACCGCGGAGTTGGGCAGGGTCACCTGGGCGACGGTGCCGCCCTCGACGTTGCGCCGCAGCTCCACCCGGATGCCGTAGCGGGAGGCGAGCCGGCTCACCACGGCGAGACCCATCAGCCGGAACGCGGCCACGTCCACCGTGGGTGGGGCGGCCAGCCGCCGGTTGAGCGAGTCGAGCTGCTCGTCGCTCAGCCCCAGGCCCCGGTCCTCGACCTGGATCAGCACGTAGTCCCGGATCCGCCGGCCGTCGGCCACCACGGTGGTGTTCGGCGGCGAGAACCGGGTGGCGTTGTCCAGCAGCTCGGCGACCAGCCGGACCACGTCGTTCACGGCGTGCGCGGCGACCGAGATGTCGGTGTCGACGGTGCCGAACTCGATCCGGTTGTAGAGCTCGACCTCGGACTGGGCGGCGCGCAGCACGTCGACCAGGAGCGCGTCCTCGCGGCGCGGCACGGCCGAGTCGGCGCCGGCCAGCACCAGCAGGTTCTCGTCGTTGCGGCGCATCCGGGTGGCCAGGTGGTCCAGCTCGAAGAGCTGGGCGAGGCGCTTCGGGTCCTCCTCGCCGCGCTCGATCGCGTCCAGCTCGCCGATCATCCGGTCGACCAGGCTCTGCGAGCGCCGGGCCAGGTTGAGGAACATCGCCGAGACGCTGGTACGCAGCGCGGCCTGCTCGGCCGCCACCCGGACCGCCTCCCGGTGGACCACGTTGAAGGCCGCGGCCACCTGGCCGACCTCGTCGCGGTTGGGCAGCTTGATCGGGTCCCGGACCTGCTGGACGATCTCGTCCACGCCGCCGTCGCCGATGGCGTTGACGTTCTGCAGCCGGCTCACCGCGTCCGGCAGGTCGTGGTTCGCCACCGCCAGCGCGCCCTCGCGCAGCCGGCGCAGCGACTCGTTGAGCGAGCGGGCCAGCACCACGGCCAGGGTCACGGCGATGAGCAGGGTGAGCAGGACGAGCAGGCTCTCCACGACGGCCTGCCGGATGACGTCCGCGCGGACGCTGTCGGCCTCGGCCAGCAGCCGGTTCTGGAGCTGGACCTCGGCCCACCGCATCAGGTCGTTGACCGCGCCGAAAGCGGCGGCGGCCTCGTCCCGGGTGACCAGCGGCTCCTGACCGACCGAGCGGGACAGGTCGTTGGCGACCCGGTCGGCGAGCTGCACCGCGTCGCCGGAGACCGTGCCGTCCACCAGGGACCGCTGCACGGGCTCGGCGGCGCGGGAGAAAGAGAGCAGTGACTCCTGCTGGGCGGTGAGGGTGGCGACGAAGGAGGAGAACTGCTCCTCGTCCAGCCGACCGGCGGCCAGCGCGGTGAAGGCGACCGCCTGCTCCTCGGCGACCTCTGCCTTGGCGTGCGAGAAGGCGGCCACCGCGCGCCGGGCGTCGGCGATGCTCTCCGCGCCGGGCTGCTGGGCGAGCGTGTCGCCGTACGCGACGAGGTCGCTGACGATGATGCCGTAGCGCAGGCTCGCCTCGGCGACCGGCATCTGCTGCCGGTCCAGCACCTCCTGGCGGGTGCCGTTCAGCGTGGCCAGGTGGTCCTCGATGGCCTTCAGCCGGTTCCGGACCGAGGCAGGCACGTCACCGAGCCGCCGCCGCTCCTCCCGGTAGGCGGCGATCCGCTCGTCGGTACGCCGTACCCGCAGGTTGTAGTCGTCCGGCTTCTGGTTGGGCACGGCCAGGTAGGCGGCCGCCGCCATCCGCTCATTGTGCAGGTCCTGGGCGAGCGCCGAGACGTCGATGGACAGCGCGGTCAGCGAGTGGATCCGGCTCGCCTCGTAGGCGCCCTCACCGACCGAGACCAGCCGGACCGCCGCCAGTGCGATGACCGCGGCGACCGGGACCACCAGGATGAGGGCGAGCTTGGACCGGATCCGCGCGTCACGCAGCCGAGGCAGTCGCCGCCGACGCTTCCGCTGGTCGGCACCTTGACTCTCGGGCAGGGTCGTAGGTCCGGTGCTCACGACATCGCCTCCGTCGATTCTTCCACGCCTGACCCGCCGACCCGTGCCTGGTGTGGCGGCCAGCGCCGCGCGCGGCACGGCCGCGATTTCATCAGAAGAGATCCTGTTTGGGAAGCCGCAGTGAGACAGGAAACCGTCGGCGGCGACTCAACCCGTGCAGCGGTCAACTAATACCTTCATTTTCCCAGGCCCCTGAACAGGGCATGTAACTCCAGAGTGGTCAGACGAATCTGCGCAGTAATTGCCGGTTAACGTTCCGCGTCCCCAACATGTGGGACGGGCGTCTCGAAACGACTGCCGACATCCGCGCTTGACCACACGGCTCGGCATTGGCAAGGTTTTGCAGGCTTCGCGCACACCGTACGGCACACCAATCCCGTTCCTCTACTGAGGACGGATGAGCGGCGGTGGTCGGGGTACTCCCGCGCCGCACCTGGAGGACTGAGTTGAGCCCCATCCGCTCCGCGAGCATCGCGGCGCTTGTATCGGCCGTACTGGCCACCACGCTCACCGGCTGCCAGTTCGGCGGGGAGCAGCAGGACACCAGCCCCATCGTGATCGCCGCGGACCTCGAACTCTCCGGTGCCTCCGCGCCGATCGGCAAGGTGTATCAACGGGCACTGGACCTGAAGGTCGAGCAGCTGAACTCGTCCGGCGCACTCGGCGGCCGGAAGATCGAACTCAAGGTGAAGGACAACCGCTCCGACGCCGCGGAATCGTTGCGCAACATCAACGATTTCAGTGGTGACTCGCGGGTCAGCGCCATCATCATGGGCGGCTGCAACGACTGCGCGAACCGCGCGGCCGGGACCATCGGCGCGAAGCGCATTCCGACGGTCGCGCTCGCCTCCGGCGCGATCACCGAGCCGGTCGACGAACGACGGTACGTCTTCAAGCTGGCCCCGAACGCGGCCGACAGCGCGGCGGCCCTCACCACCGAACTGAAGCGGCGCCGGCTCGACAAGGTGGCCGTGCTGTACAGCGCCCCCGGCTACGGCGAGGAGGGGCTGACCGCGCTGACCAAGGAGCTCCAAAAGGCCGGGCTCAAGCTCGCCAAGTCGGCGGCGGTGCGCACCATCGACACCGACGTCAGCAGCCAGGTGGCCGCGCTGGTCGACAAGAAGCCCGACGCGCTGATCGTCTGGACGCCGCCGGAGCAGGCGGCGCTCGCCACGGTCAACGCCCAGCAGAACCGCTTCGCCGGATCGCTCTTCTTCGACGCCTCGGCGGCCGGTGATCTCTTCCTCGGCGCCTCGTCCCGCGCCACCGAGCAGGCCACCCTGATCTTCACCCAGACCATGGTCATCGACGACGTCATCGCCACCACCCCGGCCAAGGCGGCCCGGCGGCAGTGGTTCCAGGACTACACCGCCCGCTACGGCGGCTACAACGGGTTCTCCTCGTTCGCCGCCGACGCGGTGCAGCTCATCGCGGACGCCGAACTGCGGGCCGGCGGCAAGCCGGGCACGGTGGACCGCGAGGCGCTGCGCGACATCCTGGAGACCTCGCAGCTCGACGGGCTCACCGGGCCGATCCGGATGACGCCGGACAACCACTCGGGGTTGATGCCGCAGGCGTTGACGACGTTGGTCGCGCGCGGTGGCCGCTGGCGTTTGGCTGGCTAGTTTCGCTGTGGGGTGTTGGCCCCGGCACAACCGGCTCCGGGCGGTCAGGCTTGATCCCTCCGCCGGTTGCGCCGGGGCCAACACCTCGGTGGGCGCCCGCCGTCCGTCCCTTTCTGTGGACCTCGTGTGTCCACGGTCGATGGACGGTCCACTGTCGACCTGATCACGTGGGCGAGGTGGTCACCTCGCGGTGGTTACCTCGCCGTGGTTACCTCGCGGAGGTGGTGGCTCTTACCCAGGGGAGGGCCAGGCGTTCCACGAGGGTGAGGGCGGAGTAGAGCAGGATGCTCATGAACGCGACCAGGACGATGGCCGCCCAGGCCGTGGCGGTGTCGCCGGCGCCGTTGTACTGGAGGATCTGGTAGCCCAGGCCGGCCTTGTCGGAGTAGAACTCGCCGATCACCGCGCCGATCGTGGCCAGTGGCATGGCCACCTTCAGCCCGACGAAGATCTGCGGCAGGGCGGCCGGGAGGCGCACCTTCCGGAACGACTGCCACCAGGACGCGTTCCACGAGCGGGCCAGCTCGGCCAGGTCGGCCGGCGTGGTGGTCAGCCCGGTCGCGGTGGAGAGCACGATCGGGAAGAAGCAGAGCAGGAACACCATGGTCAGGATGGGCTTCTGCCCCCAGCCCACCGCGACCACCAGCAGCGGGCCGAACGCGATCTTCGGCACCGCGTTCACGGCCACCAGCAGCGGCGCGAACATCCGCTCCACCCGGTTCGAGGCGGCCAGCGCCATCCCGATCAGCACCCCGGCGGCCGTGGAGAGCAGGAAGCCGAGCAGGGTCATCCAGACGGTGATGCCCAGGGCCGGCAGCAGCACGTGCGCGCTCTCGGTCAGGCCGTGCCACACCGCCTGCGGGGGCGGCAGCGCCGCCGGGTGCACCAGGTGCAGCCCGGAGGTGACCAACCACCAGGCTGCCACCGCGATCACCAGCCCGAGCGCCGGCATGGCCGCCGCCGACGGGCGTACGCCGAACCGGCTCGGGGTGGTCGCGGCCGGCGTTACCGGGTCCGCCGTGGGGGTGGCTGTCAACTGCGCCAAGGTGTCCTCCTCTCTCGGCCGGCCGTCCGGCCGGCACGCGAAGGGGGTGCGCCCCACCGGAACCCCGGCGGGTACGCACCCCCGTATCCCGAGCCGACCGGTCAGGCCTTCGGCGCGAGGTTGAAGTCGATGATCTGGTCGGGGGTGATGTTCTGCTTCAGCGCGCCCGCGCCCTGGAGCAGGGCGATGCTCTTGGCGACCCGGCCCTGGTCCAGGGTGCCCAGCGCGGTGCCGGAGTTGCTGGACCGGACGTACGCGGCCATCAGCTGGAGCTCGGCGGCGGCGGCCTGCGGGTTCGCGGCGGCCACGTTCTTCTTCAGGATCTGGCCGGCCTCCTCCGGGTGGGCCAGCGCGTACTCCAGGCCCTTGAGCAGAGCCGCGGTGAAGCGCTTGACCATGTCCGGCTTCTCCTTGGCGATCCTCGTGGAGGTGATCAGCGCGTTGCCGTAGAGGTCGGTCATCACGTTGCTGTAGGGCAGCACGACCGGCTTCTTCTTGGCCACCGCCTCGACGGTCGGCTGGCCCACCACGAACTGACCGATGCCGTCGACCGCGCCGGTACCCAGCATGCCGATCAGGCCCGCTGCCTCACCGTTGACCCAGGTGACCTTGCTGGCGTCGATGCCGGCCAGCCGGGCGTACGTCGGGAAGAGTTTGCGCACGACGGAGAACGGGGTGTCGGCGATCTTCTTGCCCTCGAGGTCCTTCGGGGTGGCGATGTTCTTGCCCTCGACCGAGACGATGGCGGCCATGGTGCGCTGCTGGATCGCCGCCACCGCGACGAAGTCCTTGGCCTGGCCGTTGCCGAACTCGAGGATGCCGCCGGTCAGGTCGATCGGGCCGAAGTCGGCCTGGCCGCCGGTGACGAGCTTGATGACATCGCCGGAGCCCTGGCCCGGCTTGATGTCGACGTCGAAGCCGGCCTCCTTGAAGAAGCCCTTCTCCTTCGCCACCCAGGCGTACGAGTCGCGGCCGAAGTTGCCGAAAGAGGTGAGGTAGGTCACCTTCTCCAGGGCCGCACCACCGGCGGCCTTGGGCTCCCCGGACTTGTCCGAGTCGCTGCTGCAACCCGAGACCAGGGCGAGGGCGGTGGCCAGCGCGGCGGCGGCGACCGTACGGGTCAGCCTTCTCATCAGTGCACCATGTCCTTTCCGACCAGGCCATGTTCGCCTGGACGGGTCGTGGGTCCGACGGTGCCGGCAGGAGGGGGCAGCCGGCAGGATCGTCGTGAGGGGACTCTTCGCGCGCAACAGCGTACGAGAAGCTCAGCGCGACCACGCCGGGGCGTACGGTTGCGGAACGGAAACGAAGTTGCCGGGCGGAAAGTTGAATGCCGTCCACCCCGGACGGTGCTACAAGGATCGCTTCCGGCTACGCTGGCCCGGCTCGCGTTCAACACGTGGAAGGGGCCGGCGGCGAGATGATCCGACTGTCCGGGGTGTCCCGCACCTTCGACGGCCGCTCCGGCCGGGTGGAGGCGCTGCGCGGCATCGACCTCGAGGTGGCCGAGGGCGAGTTCGTCGCCGTGCTGGGCCGGTCCGGCTGCGGCAAGTCGACGCTGCTGCGCATGATCGCCGGGCTGCTCCCCTTAAGTGCGGGCGAGATCACGGTGGCCGGTGCGCCGATCACGAAGCCGCGCCGGGACATCGCCATGCTGTTCCAACGGCCCGCGCTGCTGCCCTGGCGCTCGGTGCTGGACAACGTCCT
Source organism: Micromonospora yasonensis (assembly GCF_026013475.1). Classification (GTDB taxonomy): domain Bacteria; phylum Actinomycetota; class Actinomycetes; order Mycobacteriales; family Micromonosporaceae; genus Micromonospora; species Micromonospora yasonensis. The sequence continues at coordinate 7,066 of NZ_JAPDPH010000139.1, forward strand.
GCTCCCGGTCGAGATCTTCGGCTGGAGCCGGGCCAAGCACCGCGACCGGGCCCGCGCGCTGTTGGAGATGGCCGGCCTGGGCGGCTTCGAGAAGCGCCTGCCGCACGAGCTCTCCGGCGGCATGCAGCAGCGGGTCTCGCTCTGCCGGTCGCTGATCGGGGAGCCGCGGGTGATGCTCATGGACGAGCCCTTCTCGGCGCTCGACGCGCTCACCCGGGAGGAACTCTCCGGCGAGCTCCAGCGGGTGCACATGGAGACCAGGGCGACCATCGTCTTCGTCACCCACTCGATCGACGAGGCGGTGCTGCTCGCCGACCGGGTCGTCGTGCTCAGCCCGCGTCCCGGCCGGATCCGCGAGGTCGTCGAGGTCAAGGTGCCCCGACCGCGCACGCTGGGCCGCCACGCGCACCTCGCCGAGGTGGCCCGGATCAGCGCCGAGCTGCACGAACTGCTGATGGAGCGGGACGCCCCGGCCGTACCCGTGCCGGCCGGGCCGGCCGGGCCGGCCGAGCCGGCCGCGCCGGCCGCGCCCGCGGAGCAGCCGGCGGCGACCGGCGCGGGAGGACAGTGAGCATGCGGGTTTCCGTTTTCACGGAGCCGCACCGTGGGGCCAGCTACGACGATCAGCTCCGGTTCGCCCGGCGGGTCGAGGAGACCGGCTTCGAGGGCTTCTTCCGGGCCGACCACTACCGGGCGATGGGTGACGAGCCCGGCCTGCCCGGGCCCACCGACGCCTGGCTGACGCTGGCCGCCCTGGCCCGCGAGACCTCCCGGATCCGGCTCGGCACCCTGGTCACCTCGGCCACCTTCCGGCCGCCCGGCCCGCTGGCCGTGATGGTGGCCCAGGTCGACCAGATGAGCGGCGGCCGGGTCGAGCTGGGCATCGGCGCCGGCTGGTACGAGCGGGAGCACACCGCGTACGGCATCCCGTTCCCCGGGGTCGCCGAGCGCTTCGACCGGCTGGCCGAGCAGCTCGAGGTGGTCACCGGGCTGTGGGGCACCCCGCCCGGCGAGACGTACAGCTTCAAGGGCGAGCACTACCAGCTCGTGGACGCGCCCGCGCTGCCCAAGCCGGTGCAGCGGCCCGGCCCGCCGGTGATCGTCGGCGGGCGCGGCCCCAAGCGGACCCCCGAGCTGGCCGCCCGGTACGCCGACGAGTTCAACATGCCGTTCAAGACCGTCGCCGAGACCGCCACCGCCTACCGACGGATACGCGAGGCGTGCGACCGGTCCGGGCGGGCCGGATCGGGGCGGGCCCCGCTGGTGCTCTCCGCCGGCATCGTGGTCGCGATCGGTCGCACCGACGCCGAGGCGCAGCGCCGGGCCGCCCCGCTGCACGCCAAGAGCGCCCTGCCACCGGAGGACCCGGTGGTCGGCTCCCCCGCCCAACTCGTCGACCGGCTCGGCGAGTTCGCCGCGATCGGCACCACCCGGGCGCACCTGCGTCTGATCGACTTCCACGACCTCGACCACCTGGAGCTCATCGCCGCCGAGGTGCTCCCCCAACTGGACGGAACCCGATGACCGACCTCTCCGCCGATTTGGAACTCGGCCCGGTGGGCCAGGAAATCGTCTACGAGAACGACCGGGTGCGGGTCTGGCACATCCGGCTGGAGCCGGGTGAGCGGCAGCCGCTGCACCGGCACGACCACCCGTACCTGGTGGTGGCGATCCAGGGCGCCAAGAACGTGGTGCAGACGATCGACGGCACGAAGATCGACGCCGATGAACCGACCGGCGGGGTGGTCTACCGCGACCCGGGTGCCGTGCACATGCTGACCAACGTCGGGGACACCACCTACCTGGCCCGCCTGGTCGAGCTGAAGTAGACACGCCGAACGCCGCTGGTCGGCGTAAGGAGTGGCAAGTGGCGATCGACGGCACCTGGCCGTAACGTGCCCGACATGGCCTATCGGACGTGGGGCAAACTGCTGCTCGCGGCGCTCGGGGTGAGCGTGCTGGCCGGGGCCGGCCAGCTCGGCATCGCGTACGGCTTCGGCGTCGTACGCCTCGACGGCGACTCGGTCAACCGGTGGCCGGCCCAGCTCGCCTGGGTCGGCTGGTTCGCGGCGGTCGCCGCGGTGGCCGGTGCCGTGCTCACCGAACGCCTCGCCCGCCGGGACGGGTTCCCGGGTGGCACCACCGAACAGCTCTCCGTCGCCGGCGCCGCCGCGCTGGGCGCGACCGTCGTCGCACCACTCTGCATGCAGCCGGCCCGCGCCGCCGAACTCGGTGGCACCGTCGACCCGGTCTGGGCAGTCGGCATCTGCGCCATCCTCGGCGCGGTGGTCGGGGCGGGCGCCTCGATCGCCGTCCTGCTCAAGCCGCCCTTCGGCTGGAACGTCGTGCTCACCGCTGCGGCGGTCTGGCTGCTCGCGCTGCTGTCCGTCGCGCCGGCCGTGGCCTCGGCCGGGCCGCTGCACACCGTACGCCTGGGCGTCCTCGAACCGTCCTGGCTGGACGCCGGGGCGGCCCAGGGGCTGGCCATGCTGATCCTGCCGATCCTGGCGCTGCTCGCCGGCGCGGCGGTCGGCGCGCTGGCCCGCCGCCGGGGTCACCTGCCGCTGGTCGGCGGGGCCGCCGGGGTGGCCGGGCCGGTGCTGCTGGCCTTCGCGTACCTGAGCGCGGGCCCCGGTGACGCGGCCGACCGGTACCAGCTCGCGCCCTACTACGGCGCGCTGATCGCGGTCGCCGCCGGCGCGCTCGGCTCCACCGCCGCCACGCTGGTGCCGCGCCCGGCCAGCGAACCCGCGTCCGACGCGATCGAGCCCACCGACATCCTTCAACCCCTGCCGCCGTCGCCCGAGATCCCCGCCACCCCGGCCGCCGAGACCTCGGCCCTCGTCACCCCGGCAAGCCGCGAGGGTACGGACCACGAGGCGGCCAGGATCGCCGGCGAGCGGGCGGGCGGCCCCACCCGGCCCGCCGGGCGCACCCCCGCCCACTGGGACTGGCCGGTGCCCGCCGGGATCACCCCGGCGCCGGTGCCGGCCGGTCGGGCACACCGGGACGAGGTCGCCGCCGGCCCGGACCGTCGCCGCGCGGACACCGTCGCCTCAGCCGAGCCCGCGCCGGCGGGCCTGGCCGGCGACCAGGGACCGGACGGTCCGACCCGGACCGGCCCGGCCGGCGACTCCGGCCGGAACGAGCCCGCCCCGCCCGGTTCGAGCGGCGACCCGGGCACCGGCCAGCCTGCGCCCGCCCACCTGGTCGGCGACCCCGACCGGAACGAGCCCGCGCCGGCCGGATCGAGCGGCGACCCCGACCGGGACGAGCCCGCGCCGCCTGGGTCGAGCGGCGACGCGGGCGCCGACGAGCCACCGGCCGCCGGGCGGGACGCCGAGGACCCGATCCGGGCCCTCCCGATGCCGGGGGTGCTGCCGCCCGGGCGGCGGACCGCCGCGATCGACGTACTGGCCGCCGGTCGTCCGGTCGGACCGCCGGCTGGCCACGCCCCGGAGGCACCGACCGTCGCCGCGGAGCACCTCGCGGACCCGTCGCCCGCCGAGCGACCGGAGCCGGCGGCCGCCCTGCCCGCCGCGTCGACACCGGCCCCGCAGGCAGAGTCGACGCCGGCCACCGCCGCGCCAGAGCCGGCCCCGGCGGGGTCGTTGGCCCCGCAGGCAGCGCCGGCGTCGGCCACCGCTACGCCGGAGCCGGCCCCGGCGGAGTCGTCCGGGTCGTCCGGGTCGCGCGCGGCAAAGGAGGTGGCCGGCGGCCCGACCGAGGCCCCGGCCGTACCCCGGTCCCGCCGGCAGCGGTCGGCCTCGGCCGCGACCCGCGCCACGAGCGTCGCCGGCGCGGCCCCGGCCGAGGCGCCATCGCCCACCAAACCGGAGGCGGCAGACCCGGCGCGGCCGGAGACGCCGGCCGCCGGCAGCCCGCCCGCCGACGTCCCGGTCACCGGGGCGGCGTCCGCCGAGGCCCCGGCCGAGGCGGCCCCGGCGCCGGCCGAACCGCGCCCGGCCGGCCGGTCCAAGCGACCGCGCAAGGGGCGGACCAGCCCGGCCGCGGCACCGGCCGGGGCCGCCGGGGCCGCCGTGGCCCCGGAGCCGGCCGATTCCGCCGACCCGCCGCCGCCCGTCGAGCCGCCGGCAGCACCCGCGCCGGTCGCCGGGACACCCGACTCGCCGGCCGAGGACGCGTCGGACGCCACCGACGGTCGGTCGGACGAGCGGCGCTTCTTCATCGATCCGGAACCGGTCGAGGCCGACCTCCGCGACCCGGTCGACGTCCCGGCGTCGCCCCGCCCCCGCTTCCCGATCTTCGAGGACGTGTCGGACGCGCCGGGCAGCGTCCGACCCGCCTGGCCGATCGCGCCCGCCGCGAACCGGCCGGTCGGCCCGCGCGGCGGCGCACCGGAGGACGTCGACCCGGACGGCCGCACGGACAACGCTGCCGCCGACACCGGGCCGGCCCGGGTCGAGCCCGCGCCGCGCCCCCGCCACCGCGCCCTGCCGGACCTGGACCGGGGCGCCGCCTGGGATGCCTTCGTCACCGCGCGGCAGACGAGCCCCACCACCCCGGACTTCCCGCAGTCCACGCCGGACGGACGGCATGCCGCCCTCGCCGGGTCGCCGCCGACCGCCGACGGCCAGCCCACCGGGGAGCCCGCAACCACCTCGACGGACGCGGCCGGGGAGCCCGGCGACGGGCAGGCGAAGCAACGGCGGGGCCTGTTCCGGCGCAATCGGGCCAAGACGGTCGAGGCGACGGAGGCCGACCGCGAGGCCGAGTCGCTGGCGCAGGACGAGGAGTACGTCGACTGGGTCGCCGGCCTCGCCTCGGACGACGCCGACGACGCCGGTACCCTGCGCACCGGCCGCCACCACCGCGACTGACCTCCGGGGCGGGCCGGCGGTGCGACCGGCCCGCCCCGGACGGGGGCTCACGCCAGGGGCAGGTAGACCCGCGCCCCGGCGGAGCGGAACTCCTCGGACTTGTCCCGCATTCCCCGCGCGGCGTAGTCCGCCAACTCCTGCGTGATCTTCATGGAGCAGAACTTCGGCCCGCACATCGAGCAGAAGTGGGCGGTCTTCGCCGGTTCGGCCGGCAGCGTCGCGTCGTGGTACGACCGCGCGGTTTCCGGGTCCAGTGAGAGGTTGAACTGGTCCTCCCAGCGGAACTCGAAGCGCGCCTTGGAGAGCGCGTCGTCCCACGCCTGCGCCCCGGGATGCCCCTTGGCCAGGTCCGCCGCGTGCGCCGCGATCTTGTACGCGATCACGCCCGCCTTGACGTCGTCCCGGTCGGGCAGCCCGAGGTGCTCCTTCGGGGTGACGTAGCAGAGCATCGCGGTGCCGAACATACCGATCATCGCGGCGCCGATCGCCGAGGTGATGTGGTCGTACGCGGGTGCGATGTCCGTGGTCAGCGGCCCCAGCGTGTAGAACGGGGCCTCGTGGCACCACTCCTGCTGGCGGTCCACGTTCTCCTTGATCTTGTGCATCGGCACGTGGCCCGGGCCCTCGATCATCACTTGGACGTCGTACTCCCAGGCGATCCTCGTCAGCTCGCCGAGGGTCCTCAGCTCGGCGAACTGCGCCTCGTCGTTGGCGTCCGCGATGGCACCCGGCCGCAGCCCGTCGCCGAGCGAGAACGTCACGTCGTACTTCGCGAGCAGCGAACACAGCTCCCGGAAGTGGGTGTACAGGAAGTTCTCCTCGTGGTGCGCCAGGCACCAGGCCGCCATGATCGAGCCGCCTCGGGAGACAATCCCGGTGACCCGGTCCACCGCCAGCGGCACGTACGGCAGCAGCACCCCGGCGTGCACGGTCATGTAGTCGACGCCCTGCTCGGCCTGCTCGACGACGGTCTCCCGGAACACCTCCCAGCTCAGCTTCACCGGGTCACCGCCGACCTTCTCCAGGGCCTGGTAGATCGGCACCGTGCCGATCGGCACCGGCGAGTTCCGCACGATCGCCTCGCGGGTCTCGTGGATCCGCTTCCCCGTCGACAGGTCCATCACGGTGTCCGCGCCCCACCGGGTCGCCCAGGTCAGCTTCTCCACCTCCTCGGCGATCGAAGAGGTGATCGCCGAGGTACCGATGTTGGCGTTCACCTTCACCAGGAACGCCCTGCCGATGATCGCCGGCTCGCACTCCGGGTGGTTGACGTTGAGCGGCAGCACCGCCCGCCCGGCCGCGATCTCGTCCCGGACGAACTCCGGCGCGACACCCTCCCGGATCGCCACGAACTCCATCTCCGGGGTGACCACCCCGGCCCGCGCGTACGCGAGTTGCGTCGGGCGTTGCCCGGCCATGCCCGCCAGCGGCGTGCCCGCTCCCCGCACCGGCGCCACGTCACCACGCGCGGCGATCCAGGCCCCGCGCAGCGGCGGCAACCCGACCTCCGGGTCGGAGCCGGGGCCGGAGGTGTCGTAGAGGCGGAGCGGCGGGTTGTCCCCGGTCAGCTCCACCTCGGCGAACGGCACCCGGAGGTCCGGCCGCGACCCCTCCACGTAGACCTTGCGTCGTGCCTGCATGACAGCCTCCCTGATGGTCAACACGACCAGCCGAAGTGGTCGAGTGGGCCGCGTCCCGCGCCCAGCTCCCAGTGCCGCCCGCCGGTCAGCGCGCGGGTCACGTACTCCTTGGCGGCGGTGACGGCGGCCGGGACCGGGTCGCCGGCCGCCAGCCGGACGGCGATGGCCGCCGAGAACGCGCAGCCGGTGCCGTGGTGGTGCCGGGTCGCCACCCGGGGCGCCCGCAGCAGCCTGGTCGTCCCGCCGCCGACCAGCACGTCCACCGACTCGCCGTCGGCGTCCACGTCGCCGCCGGTCACCACCACGTACGCCGGGCCGCCGGCGACGAGGGCCTCGGCCGCCGCGACCATCTCCTCGACCGTGGCCACCCGGCGTCCGCTGAGGGCCGCGGCCTCCGCGCAGTTCGGCGTCGCCACCTCGGCGTACGGGAGCAGCCGCTCGACCGCCTCCACCACGCCGAGCCGGTGTCCACTGGTGGCGACCAGGACCGGGTCGACGACCAGCCGGGGCAGCCGGCCCGCCCGCGCCACCTCGGCCACCGCGTCGGCGACCGCCGGGGTGCCCAGCATGCCGGTCTTGACCGCGCGTACCGCGAAGTCGCCGAGCACGCTGTCGAGCTGGTCGCGGACGGTCTGCGGGGGCAGCGGCAGGACGGCGTCCACACCCCGGGTGTTCTGCGCGGTGACGGCGGTGATCACGCTGGTGCCGTACGCGCCGAGGGCGGCGAAGACCTTGAGGTCGGCCTGGATGCCGGCACCCGCGCCGGAGTCCGACCCGGCAATGGTGAGGATGGTTCGCGGCGTCACCTGTTTCCCCCGTTGCTCCTGGAGGGCACCTCCGTCGGGGCGTGCCAGCTTTGCGGCACGGGGGTGACCGCCTCATGGAAAGCTGCGGCCAGCGTGGCGGCTGCCTCAGCTGGGTTCTCGGCGCGCATGACGGCGCCGAGCACGGCCACTCCGACGGCTCCTGCCTCGACGCAGGCCCGCACCTGTTCCGGCGTCTCGATGCCGCCCAGTGCCACGGTCGGCACCCGGCTGACCCGCGCCAGCGCGGCTAGGCCGCCCGGGTGCAGGGGTGGACCGTAGCCGGGTTTTGTTCTGGTGGGGTAGACGGGCGAGAGGGTGGCGTAGTCCTCGGTAGTGAGGCGAGCCAGCTCGGTGGCATCGTGGCAGGAGCGGCCGACCAGCGCGCCCCGGGGCGGCGGGTACGGGCCGGCGGAGGACAGGTGGACGGCGTCCCCGTCGAGCGGGTCGGGACCGGCGACGATCAGGGTGCCGCCCGCCTCGGCGAGGATCGCCCGCAGCTCGGCGGCGAGGGCGGCCCGCTCGGCGCGGGGCAGGTCCTTCTCCCGCAGCATCACCCAGCGAGCTCCCCCGCCCACGGCCGCTGCGATCACCTCGACCAGCGGCCCCGGCGCCACCCGCCGGTCCGTCAGCACCACGAGACCGGACGGCGCGACGCTCGACGAGATCTTGGGAGAATCCGGCCCCTCCAGGGGCCCTTTCCTACCAAGATCTCCTTTGGCCTGGTGGCCCGTGGCCACCCCGGACGGGGCGGTCACAGGTCCGGCCGCCCGTCGTCCGGGGTGGAGGCGAGGCCGTGGAAGCGGCGGGCGATCCGGCCCGCCCGGTACGCGAGCCGCCCGGCCGCCACCGCGTACCGCATTGCGGTGGCCATCGCCACCGGGTCCGCGGCCCGGGTGACCGCGCTGGCCAGCAGCACCGCGTCGCAGCCCAGTTCCATGGCGAGCGCCGCGTCCGAGGCGGTGCCGATGCCGGCGTCGAGGATCACCGGCAGGTCGACGCTCTGCCGGATCAGCCGGATGTGGTGCGGGTTGCCCACCCCGAGCCCGGAGCCGATCGGGGCACCGGCCGGCATCACCGCCGCGCACCCCACGTCGGCCAGCCGCCGGGCCAGCACCGGATCGTCCGAGGTGTACGGCAGCACGGTGAACCCGTCCGCGACCAGTTCCTCCGCCGCCCGCAGCAGCTCCACCCCGTCGGGCAGCAGGGTGCGCTCGTCCCCGATCACCTCCAGCTTCACCCAGTCGGTGTCGAACGCCTCCCGGGCCAGGTGGGCCACCTTCACCGCCTCCGACGCGGTGTGGCAGCCCGCCGTGTTCGGCAGCAGCCGTACGCCACAGCGGTCCAGCAGGTCGAGCAGCCCGCCGGTGGCGCCCGGGGCGGTGTCCACCCGGCGCAGCGCCACCGTGACCAGTTCGGTCCCGGAGGCCCGGACGGCCTGCTCCAGCACGTTCAGGTTGGCCGCGCCGCCGGTGCCGAGGATGAGCCGGGAGCCGAAGGAGACCCCGCCGATGTCGAGGGACATCCCGCTCACCCGCCCTGGGCGGCGCTGAGCACCTCGACCCGGTCGCCGTCTCGCAGCACCGTCGCCGGCCAGCCGGCGCGCGGCACCACCTCACCGTTGACCGCGACCGCGAGGCCGCGCCGCTGGTCGGTGACCGCACGGACGACGTCCGAGACGGTGGTCCCGCCGGGCAGGTCGCGGCCCGCGCCGTTGACGATCAGTTGCACGTCTCCTCCTCGATGGCGGATGCGGGGGCCGGCGCGCCGGTGTCGACGAACCGGTCGGGGGTGAAGGGGGCGAGCAGCGGGGCCGGCTCGCCGCTGACGATCAACTCGGTGACCAGCTCGGCGGTGACCGGGGTGAGCACGATGCCGTGCCGGTGGTGCCCGGTGGCGACGACCACGCCGGGCCGGCCGGGCAGCGCCCCGATGATCGGCGCGTTGTCCGGCGTACCGGGGCGCAGCCCGGCGGACGCCTCGACGAGGTCGTACTCGGCCAGTTCGGGAACCAGGTCCACGGCGGCGCGCAGCAGCCGGAGCACCGCGCCGGCGGTGACCTCGGTGTCGGCGCGTTCCTCGACGGTCGCCCCGACCACCACCTCGCCGCTGTCCCGGGGCACCAGGTAGACGGACTCGCCGTCCGCGTACCCCCGGATCACGTGCCGGAAGTCCGGCGCGCCGCGACCGGGCGCGCGGAGCCGCAGCACCTGGCCCTTGACCGGCCGGATCGGAAGTCCGGTGAGCGCCGCCGCGCCACAGCCGGCGGCGACCACGGTGACCCGGGCGTCCACCTCGGACAGCCCGCCCACCGCGCCGGGCCGCCACACCGCGCCGGCCCGTTCGGCCGCGATCCGCAGCGCGGCGACCAGCCGGCGCGGGTCGACCTGGTGGTCGCCGGGAGCGACCGCGCCACCGCGCACCCGGGGGGCCAACGCCGGTTCGCGGTCCCGCAGCTCCGAAGGGCGCAGCAGCGTGATCGGCAGTCCCAACCCCTGCTGGTACGCCCAGAGCCGGCACGCCTCGGCCAGGTCGTCGGCGGTCAGGCCGACCAGCAGCGTGCCGTCCGTGCGGTACCCGAACCCGGTGCCGGCGGCCTCGGCCAGGTCGGCGGCGAAGTCGGGCCAGCGGGCGGCGGACTCGGCGAGCAGCGCGGTCAGCTCACGCTCGCCGAAGTACGCCTCGGCGACCGGCGACAGCATGCCCGCGGCGACGTGCGATGCACCCGTCCCGGGTGCCGGATCGTGGATCGCCACGCGTAATCCCCGGGACGCACAGCGCCACGCGATCGCCAGTCCGACCGGTCCCGCCCCCACGATGGCGACGTCCGGTCGGGTCAGCACGTCAGGGCCTCGATCAGTTCGGCAGTCGTGCGTGCGGGATCGGGGCTGGCGGAAAGCGCCCCGACCACCGCCACCCCGTACGCCCCGGCGGCGCGCAGCGCCGGCACCGATGCGGCGGTCACCCCGCCGATCGCGATCACCGGCACGTCCACCGCGCCGGCGACCGCGCGTACCCCCTCCGGGCCGATCGGATCGGGCAGCCCGCTCTTGGTGGTGGTGGCGTAGCACGGACCGACGCCCAGGTAGCTGGCCCCGGCGGCGACCGCAGTGGTGGCGGCCACCGGTTCCCGGGCGGTGGCGCCGAGCACGGCGGTGGCGCCGAGCACCCGACGGGCGGCCGGCACCGGCAGGTCGGCCGAACCGACGTGGCCACCCGCCGCGTCCACCGCCAGCGCCACGTGCAGCCGGTCGTTGACCAGGCACGTCGCCCCGTACGGCCGGCACAGCTCGACCACCTGCCGGGCCAGCTCGTACGCCTCGCGGTCGCCGGTGTCGTCCGCCACCCGGACCTGGACGACCAGTTCGGCGCGGGCCACCGGCAGGGCGGCGCGCAGCACGGCCAGCGGGTCCCGCCCCGGCCGGGTGTCGGTGATCAGATGCAGTCGTCCCAGGGACGGCACGGCAACACTCCTCCCTGCGCCGGCATTACCCGGATCAGGTTCGACGGTCGGGGGCTTCCAGCCCCCCTCTCAGCCCGGTACGCACCGGGCTCCCGTGGGTCACTTGCGGCCTACCGTACGACGTTCCCCCGGATCCGCCAAGGGCGGGTGACACTTTTCCCACCCACCGTCGCGGGTGGAGGACCGGGACAGCGCGTGATCGTCCACTCACGCCACACTGTCCGGATGCCTGCAACCGCACGGGTCCCGCGTGGAACACCAAGGACGTCAAACCGCCCGTTGACCTCCATGGCGTTCCACTGACGCCGCACGGCGCAGCGAACCACCCACTGCCACACCAGCCGGCGATACCGGCGGCCTTGCCCGAGCAGCAGGCTGCCCCGGTGCCGCACGGAACGGCACCGGGGCAGCGGAAAGCACTGTCAGAGGATGGCGTCGAGGACTTCCAGGTCCTCGTCGGTGGGCTGCCAGGCGCCCGCCTCGGCGTTGGCGCGTACCTGCTCGGCGGTGGTGGCGCCGGCGATCACCGAGGCCACCGCGGGCCGGGCGGCGAGCCCGCCGATGGCCACCTGGAGCACGGTCAGTCCGCGCTCGGCCGCGTACGCCTCGATCGCCTCGATGGTGTCCCAGTTCGCCGCGGCCAGCCGCTGTGCGTAGCGGCCACCGCCGGCGAGCCGGCTGCCGGCCGGGGGCGCCTCGTTCCGCTTGTACTTGCCGGTGAGCAGGCCATTGGCCAGCGGGAAGAACGGCAGCATGCCCAGCCCGAACCGCTCGCAGGCCGGGATGACCTCCGCCTCAACTGACCGTTCCAGCAGGTTGTAGTGGTTCTGCGCGGAGATGAACCGGGTACGGCCCTGGGAGGACGCGGTCCAGTCGGCGTCGGCGATCTGCCAGCCGGCGAAGTTCGAGTTGCCCAGGTAACGGACCTTGCCGGCGCGGACCAGGTCGTCCAGGGCGGCGAGGGTCTCGTCGATCGGGGTCTCCGGGTCGGGCTCGTGCATCTGGTACAGGTCGATGTGGTCGGTGTCGAGCCGGCGCAGCGACGCCTCGACCGCGCGCGCGATGTACCGGCGGGCGCCCCCGGCGCGGCGGGTCGCGGGGGGG
>NZ_JAPDPH010000014.1 GCF_026013475.1 Micromonospora yasonensis
GCTCCCCCCCCCCGGCCGGGGGGGAGCGGCTGCCCGGCCCGGCCGGCCGCCCGCTGGTGGCGGGGCCGCCTCACCGGGAGCGCGCGATGACCCCGCCGATGGTGCAGTGCCGGTCCCTGCGTAAGAGCTTCGGCCGGCTGGAGGTGCTGCGCGGCATCGACCTGACCATCGAACGCGGCCGGGTGGTCTGCGTGGTCGGCCCGTCCGGCTCCGGCAAGTCGACCCTGTTGCGGTGCCTCAACCATCTCGAGGAACCGCAGGCGGGCCGGGTCTACGTCGACGGCGAACTGATCGGGTACGAGGAGCGCGGCGGCCGGCTGCGTCCGCTGCCGGACGCGCGGCTGCGCCGCCAGCGCGAGTCGATCGGCATGGTCTTCCAGCGCTTCCACCTGTTCCCGCACCGCACCGCCCTGGAGAACGTGATGGAGGGCCTGGTCGCGGTGAAGGGCGTCCCGACGGCCGATGCTCGCCGGCGCGCCGCCGGCCTGCTCGACCGGGTCGGTCTCGCCGACCGCGCCCACCACTACCCGGCACAGCTGTCCGGCGGCCAGCAGCAGCGGGTCGCCATCGCCCGCTCGCTGGCCATGTCGCCGAAGCTGATGCTCTTCGACGAGCCGACCTCGGCCCTCGACCCGGAACTGGTCGGCGAGGTGCTGGAGGTGATGAAGGACCTCGCGGCCAGCGGCATGACCATGATCGTGGTGACCCACGAGATGGGCTTCGCCCGCGAGGTCGGCGACCACCTCGTCTTCATGGACGAGGGCCTGATCGTCGAACAGGGGCCGCCCCGCGAGGTGCTTGCCGCGCCGCGGCACGACCGTACCCGAGCCTTCCTGTCCAAGGTGCTCTGATGGCGCGGCTCGACCTGCTGATCACCGGCGGCGACGTGATCGACGGCACCGGCTCGCCGGCGCGCCCCGGCGACGTGGGCGTCCGCGAGGGGCGGATCGTGCTGCTGCCACCGGGCAGCGGCACTCCGGCCGTCGACGTCGTCGACGCGACCGGGCTGGTCGTCGCGCCCGGCTTCATCGACGTGCACACCCACTCCGATCTGCTCGCCGGCGACGACGAGCAGCGGGAGGTGCTGCGGCAGGCGCCGCTGCGCCAGGGCGTCACCACCGAGATCTGCGGCAACTGCGGAATCAGCCCCTTCCCGATCCCGGCCGATCGCGCCGGGCCGGTGCGGGAGCTGATCGCCGCGACCTTCGGCCCACCCGCGTCCGCGTACGCGTCGTTCGCCGAGTTCGCCGACGCGCAGGGCGTGGCCCGCCGTAACCACCTCGCCGCCCTCGTCGGCCACGGCACGCTGCGCGCCGCGGTGGTCGGCTTCGCCCAGCGCGCGGCCACCGCCGCGGAGATCCGGCAGATGTGCCACCTGCTCGACGAGGCGCTCGCCGCGGGCGCGGCCGGCCTGTCCACCGGGCTGATCTACTCCCCGGGCGTCAACGCCAGCACCGACGAGGTCATCGCGCTGGCCCGGGTGGCGGCCGCGCACGGCAAGCCGTACGTGACCCACCTGCGCGACGAGATGTCCCAGGTCGAATCCGCGCTCGAGGAGGCCATCGGGATCGCCGGCGCGGCCGGGGCGGCGCTGCAGGTCTCCCACCACAAGACGGCAGGCCGGCGCGCCTGGGGCGCCACCGTGCGCACCCTCGCCCGAATCGACCGGGCGCGCGCCGACGGGCTCGACGTCACCTGCGACGTCTATCCGTACACCGCCGGCAGCACGGCCCTGCACGCGATGCTGCCGCCGTGGGTGATCGCCGACGGGGTGCCGGCGATGCTCACCGCCATCGCCGAACCGGCGGTCCGCGACCGGATCCGCCACGACCTGGTCGCCGGCGTGCCCGGCTGGGAGAACACCGTCGGTAACGGCGGCTGGGACCTGATCCGCGTCGCGTCCGCCCCGAACCACCCCGACGCACAGGGCCACACCATCGCCGACCTGGCCGCCGCGCGCCGCGTCGACCCGGTCGACTACGCCTGCGACCTGCTCGCCGCCGAACACGGCGACGTCACCATCCTCAGCCACTCCATGCACGAGGACGACGTACGCCGGGTGCTGGCCAGCCCGCTGACCATGCTCTGCTCGGACGGCGTACCGAAGGGGGGCCGACCACACCCGCGGTGGGCGGGCAGCTTCGCTCGGGTGCTCGGCCACTATGTTCGGGACGTGGGACTGCTGGATCTGGCGGAGGCGGTGCACAAGATGACGGCGATGCCCGCCCGCCGCTTCGGCCTGCGAGACCGGGGCCTGCTCGCCGACGGGTACACCGCGGACCTGGTGGTCCTCGACCCGCGGCGGGTCGCCGACGGCGCCACGTACGACGATCCGCTGGCGCCGCCGCACGGCGTGCGGTGCGTGACGGTCAGCGGCCGGGTCGTGGTGGACCGCGGTACGGTCACCGACGCGCGGCCCGGCCGGGTGCTGGCCGTGCCGGGGCGGCGATGAGCGCGCCGCGCGGTGGCCCGGCCGTGCGGGTCGGGGCGATGGTGCGGCGGCTGGACGACGGCCGCACCCTCTCGACCGACCCCGACCTGGTCCTGCCGGTGGCCAGCGTCGGCAAGGTGCTGCTCCTCGGCGAGGTGGCCCGCCGCCTCGCCGACGCGACGCTCGCCCCGGACCGGCCGGTCGAGCTGCTCGACGCGGACCGGGAGGTCGGCGGCACCGGGCTGATCGGCCGACTCTCGCCCCGGCGGTGGACGGTCGCCGACCTGGCCACCGCGGTCGCCGCGGTCAGCGACAACGCCGCCACCAACGCCCTGCTGCGGCTGGTGACCCTGGACGCCGTGCAGGAACTGGCCCGCCGCGTCGGGCTGCGGGACACCACCGTGCACGACCGGATCCGCGCCGAGCGCGGCCCCGGCGTGCCGGAGACCTTCGCCACCGGGACCGCCCGCGAACTCTGCGCCTTCCTCGCCGAGGTGGCGAGCGGGGCCTGGCAGAGCCGGCAGGCGTGCCAGCTGCTGCGTGACTGGCTCGCCGGGAACACCGACCGCACGATGGTCGCCGACTCGGTCGGCCACGACCCCTGGTCGGGCGACGGCGTCCAGGTGGAGAACAAGACCGGCACCGACACCGGGGTACGCGCCGACACCGGCATCGTGTCCGGCCGGCACACCGTCGTCTACGCCGTGATCGCCGCGTTCCCGCCCGGCGCCGAGCGGGCCGCCGTGGCCGAGCTGCGGCGCTGGGGCACGGCGGTCGACCGGCTCGCCGGAACCCACCGTTCCGACAGCTCCTGACTGAGCGTCGCCGCCGCGTCGGTCAGCCGCTCGACGAACCTGCCGACCACCGGATTGGAGTTGCCGGGGCGCAGCGCCACGCCGATGTCCCGGTGCAGCTTGGCGTGGGCGAGCTGGCGCACCGCCACCGCGCCGGGGTTGCGCAGGCCGAGCGACGGCACCAGCGCCACCCCGACCCCGGCCCGTACCAGGCCCAGCACCACCTCGTAGTGGTCACTGCGGCAGCGGATCCGCGGCGAAAAGCCCTCCGCTCGCGCCGCCAGCTCCAGCACCGACACCTCGCCCTGCACGCCGAGGGTGGTGATCCACGGCTCGGCAGCAAGGTCTGCGAGCCGTAGCCGGCGCCGGCGGGCGAGCGGATGGTCGGCCGGCAGCACCACCAGCTGTGGATCCACCATCAGCGGCTCGACCGTCGCGTACGGCGACTCCCGCGCCGGGCTCAGCGGATGGTCGAACACCACCACCAGGTCCAGCTCACCCTGGTGGAGGCGGGGCAGCAGCTCGTCCGGCTGCCCGAGGATCAGCGCCAGCTCGACCTGCGGATGGTCCCGGGTGAAGCTCGACAGCGCGCGCGGCAGCAACTCCGTGCCGGCGGTGGCGAAGAACCCGATCCGCAGCAGCCCCCGGCGGCCCTCGCCGTGTGCGGACAGCTCGTCGCGGGCCGCCGACATCAGATCGACGATCTGCTGGGCGTAGTCCGCCAGGCGCTGGCCGGCGACCGTGAGCCGCAGACTGCGCGGCCCCCGGTCCACCAGCGCCACCCCGGCCTCCTGCTCCAAGGTGGCGAGCTGATGGGAGACCGCGGACGGCGTCAGCTGCAGCCGCTCCGCGGCGGCGACGATGGTGCCGTGGCGGGCGATCTCCAGGATGACCTGCAGGCGTGCGGTGTTGAACATCGGCGGGCTGCCTTCCCTGCTCAGAGGCGGTGCGGTCAGCCGTCGACCGCCACCCGACCCACACTCTCGCATACCGGCCGGGCTGCTCCGCGCCGACCGCGAACGGTCCCGGGTGGCCCTGCCAAGTAGTCGCCGGCAACTTGTTCGATTGAAGGAAACTTCCGCCGGACCTCTTGCGTCTGCAAGTACTTGCCGCCCACAGTCTGCGCACCACCGGCCTTCGATGCCCGTCGATGTGCCCCTTGGTGGGCAGCTGAGGAGGAAGCATGGCATCCGTCGTCCCTCGCAGGAACCGCCTCGTCACGCTCGCGATCGCCGTTCTCGCCGGCCTGGCCCCGGCCGTGCTGTGGGCGCTGCCCGCGCAGGCGGCCGCCCCGCTCTACACCGCCCTGGGTGACTCGTACGCCTCGGGCGTCGGCACCCGCACGTACTACTCCGACGGCACCAGCTGCTACCGCTCGCCGTACGCGTACCCGGTCCTCGACGCGAATCAGCTCGGCGCCAGCCTCACGTTCGCGGCCTGCTCCGGCGCGAGGGTCGCCGATGTCTCCAACAACCAGCTCGGCAGCCTCAGCTCCTCGACCAACTACGTCACGCTCACCGTCGGCGGTAACGACGCCGGCTTCTCCAGTGTCATCACCCAGTGCGCCAAGCCCTGGCCGTACACCTGCTGGGGTGACATCGACAACGCCAACAACTACATCCGCAACACTCTGCCCGGCACCCTGGACGCGCTCTACAACAAGATCCGCTCACGCGCCCCGTACGCCCGGGTGGTGATCGTCGGATATCCGCGCCTGTTCAACGAGAGCGACTGCCAGTCGCTGGCCCGGATCAGCCCGGGGGAGCAGGCGGCGCTGAACGACACCGCCGATCTGCTCAACGAGACCATCAAGGCCCGGGCGGTCGCGCACTCGTTCCGGTTCGTGGACCCGCGAACCGCGTTCACCGGGCACGCCGTCTGCGACTCCGTCGAATGGCTCAACGGCCTGTCGGATCCGATCATGGAGTCGTACCACCCGAACCGCACGGGCCAGTCGGCCGGCTATGCCCCGCTGGTCAAGAGCGCCCTGTCCGCAACCGCGGCGACGGCCGCCGGCAAGGCGTAGCGATGCCGACGGGTACCGGCCGGTGGGCGTGCCCGGCCGGTACCCCTGCACATCTATTAATGTCCATCGATCTATGGTAGAAATTTCACGGGCCGGCCTCCGCTTCGCAAACATCTGCCCCACCGCGAATCAGGAGATGCCATGTCAACGACCCGTAGCGCCTTGCGCCGCCGCATGCTCACCCTGCTCCTAGCCGGCGTCGCGGCGATCGTCACCGCCCTCGGCTTCAGCACGCCGGCCTTCGCGATCAGCCACTCCAGCGCCACCTCCCAGTTGCGCGCCGCCGGGATCACCTGGAGTTCCACCGGCAACTGCAGCGACCGCTACAACTCGACCTGCACCTCGTTCGAGGGCATCCGGCAGTCCACCATCGACGGCATCATCACCTTCAAGCGGGCCAACGGCTGCGCCATCAACATCACCGGGGGCACCGAGATCGGGCACGCCAGCGGAACGTACAGCCACTGGAACGGCTACAAGGTGGACATCAGCAAGAACACCTGCGTCTACAACTGGATCACCAGTGCCTACACCTACAACGGCTACATATCTGGTTGGGGTTACCAGTGGCGGGCCCCGTCGGGCAACCTCTACACCGATGAGGGCAGCCACTGGGACATCCTCTACTACACCTGTGGTTGCTGACGCCTGATCGGCGTCGCGTGTACCGGCCAAAGCGCCGGTAGAGCGGCAAACGCCCTGGTGGGGGACGCTGTCCCGCGCCAGGGCGTCTTGCTGTCCGGGGGTGGGCGGACGTGGCTGGGTCCCGGGCGCCGAGGTGAAAATTGCTGACCATGGATGGCCCCGACCTGGAAAATATTGACAGCCGTGGGTTGAAGGGGATAAGCCTTCCATTGAAGACCGTGTGTGTGACGCGGTGCGGTGAGCGGGTGAGGGGAGTGGGCGATGTCAAGAGCGCAACGATGGCTGGCGGTCGCGGTGGTGTCCTGCCTCGTGCTGCTGGGAGTCCCCGCGTCGGCCTGGTCGGCGCCGCCGGACCGGGTGTCCGCCGCGATCGCCGCCGCCGCGAAGCGCTTCGAGGTGCCGGCAGCGCTGCTCACGGCGATCTGCTACCTCGAGGGCCGGTTCGGTGATCACGGCGGCGCGCCGAGTGTCGACGGCGGATACGGCTGCATGCACCTGGTCCGTAACGACCACGGGGACAGCCTCGACCGGGCGGCTCGGCTGCTCGACATGCCCGTGGTGCGGGTGCAGACCGACCTGGCGGTCAACATCGCCGGCGGTGCCGCGGTGCTGCGTGACGAGGCGCGCCGGCAGGGGCTCGCGCCGCGCGGGCTCGCCGACTGGTACGCCCCGCTCGCGGCATACAGCCAGGCGCGCACCCGCGGTGTGGCCACCGGTTACGCGGACGCTGTCTACCAGTTGCTGGCCAGCGGCGTGAGCGGCCGGGCGCAGAGCGGCGAGATGATCCGGCTGGCCCCGGTGAACGTACGGCCGGACCGATCGGCGATCGCGCGGCTGCCGCAGGTCGCCGCGCTGCCGGCCGGCTGCACCACCGACACCAACGTGGACTACCCCGGCGCGGTCAACTGCATCGTGCCGACGAGCTACGACTGCAACACGTCCAGCCCGTGCACCTACGCCGGCGCCAACCGGCCCACCGACCTGCCGATCAGGTTCGTCACCGTGCACGACATCGAGGGGACCGCGACCGACGCGATCAACGTCTTCTGGGACCGGAACAGCCAGGTCAGCATGCAGTACATCGTCGACACCGACGGCACGGTGTACCAGACGCTGCGCGAGAAGGACATCCCTTACCAGGCGGGCAACTACTGGTACAACGAGCGGGCCGTCGGCATCGAACACACCGGCTACGACGCCACCGGCTACCAGTGGTACAACGCCACCGAGTACCTCGGCTCCGCCAAACTCGTCGCGTACCTGCTGACCAAGTACGGCATACCGCTGGACCACGACCACGTGATGAGCCACGGCACGACGCCCTCGCCCACCCTCGGCTCGTCGCCCAACCACGTCGACCCCGGACCGTACTGGTTGTGGAACTACTACCTCGGCCTGATCAACCAGCAGGGTGTGCCGTTCCCGAGTGGCACCAGCCCGGCCGGGGTGTTCACCCTGAAGCCGGCCAGTGACCAGCAGCCGCTCGGGCCCAACGGCACCGAGACACAGGACAACTTCAACTTCTTCTACCTCTACACCGGGCCGTCCACGGCGTACCCGAAGGTGCCGCGCAAGGGCAGCGCCACCGACATCACCGACGTGACCGACAACGTCGAGCCGGCCGTCAGCTACTACTCGTCGCAGCACGTCACCGACCCGGCCGGCTCCGGCAACGAGATGTACCAGATCTGGTACGGCGAGACGACGTCCTCGACGAGCTACTCGGCGACCGGCACGCAGGCCTGGCTGGCCGTGCCCCCGGGCGCGGCGGTCCCGGGCCGTGGCTCGGTGGTCACGCTCGACACGACCAAGGGCAAGGCGGTCAGCGTCTACGGCCGGCCCACCGCGTCGCGCAGCTACGTCATCGGCGACTCACCGAAGGGATCGCAGTACGTCGCGCCGTACACCACGGTGGAGGCCGGCGTCCTGTGGTACTGCATCAACTTTAACCACCGCCAGGCCTGGGTGCCGGCGAGCAGCGTCACCGCGGTCCAGACCGGCTGAGCAGAGCACCGGCAGGAGCCCCAAGAGAGGTGACGGGGAAGGGGTTGGCGCAGGGCCGGGCTGTCGGGATTCCGGGCCCTGCGCCGGCCGACCTCGGTCAGCGAAGAGCGGCTGTTCCGGCGGCGGCGTACTGCTCGTCGAGGTCGCCGGAGGGCGCGCCGCCGACGCCGATGGCCCCGACGACCAGACCGTCGACGGTCACCGGCACGCCCCCGGCGAGAAACAACGTTCCGGGGATGTCGCGCAGCGTGGCCCCCTGGCCGGTCACCCGGCCGGCGAGCGCGGAGGTCGGCTGGCCGAAGGAGGCGGCCGTGAACGCCTTGCGCTTGGCGGACTCGGCCGTCTGCGGGCCCGCGCCGTCGCCCTTGAGCTGGACCTGGACGTCGCCCGACCGGTCGAGCACCACGACGGTGACCCGGTGGCCGCCCTTCTCGGCAGCCTTGAGCGTCGCCTCGGCCGCGCGCAGCGCCGCGTCG
Organism: Micromonospora yasonensis; assembly: GCF_026013475.1. Classification (GTDB taxonomy): domain Bacteria; phylum Actinomycetota; class Actinomycetes; order Mycobacteriales; family Micromonosporaceae; genus Micromonospora; species Micromonospora yasonensis. The sequence goes on from NZ_JAPDPH010000014.1 coordinate 8,377, forward strand.
ATGTCGAGCGACGGGTTGGCGACGACGTCGCTGCGGGCGGCGGTCGCGCCGGCGCTGGGCGCGACTGCGGACTCGGCGGCGTTGGCGTTGATGGTGACGCCGGTGACGGTGGCCACACCCACGGCGCCGGCGACCAGGCCGAGCGTGGCGCGGCGGCGGACGTTGATCATCCCAGTGCTCCTCTTGTTTTGACGTTCGAGTCGAGGTGACGTCCCCAGCCTGGCCCTGACCCCCGGGGCGGGCATGGCCCGGTGGATCCAACCGGAATACATCAGATGGTTGATTCACCCCCCCACAGACCTGCCGTACGCTGGGCATTCGTCAAGATCAGATCGGGTGCGTGCGGGGAGGTGCGGTGATGCGGGAGGACCGGCTGCGCGCGGTGATGCGGTGGGGCTTTCTGCTCCTGCTGGCCGCCTCCGCGTCCCGCTACGTGGCGTACCACGGTGGCGGAGCCGCAACCATCGGCGTGCTGGCGCTGGCCGGAGTGCTGCTGGCCGCGTACACGGTGAACGAACTGGGGCGGTTCGCACCGCGCGCCCGCTTTGCCGCGGTGATCGTGGCGTTCCTCGCGCTGGTGCTCGTCGCGCCGAGCTTCGCCTGGTGCGCGATCCCGCTGTTCTTCCTGGGCCTGCGCCAGCTCCCACAACCCGCGGTCTGGCCGCTGGTGGGGCTGTTGACCGCCGCGGTCGTGATCGCGCAGATCCGGCTGGCCGACCGGTTCGACCCCAGCCTGCTGCTCGGGCCGGTAGGCATCGCCGCCATCACCACCATGGTCTTCCTCGAACTCGATCGGCAGAACCGGGCCCGGAAACGCGCGCTCGACGACCTGCTGGCCACTCGGGACGAACTGAATCGCAGCCAGCACGAGGCCGGTGCGCTGGCGGAACGCGCCCGGCTGTCCCGGGAGATCCACGACACCCTCGCTCAAGGTCTGTCGAGCATGAACCTGCTGCTCCAAGCGGCCGACCAGGAATGGGACACCGAGCCCGGGCGGGCACGCGGGCACGTACGGCAGGCCGCGGCGACCGCCCGGGAGAACCTGGCCGAGGCGCGCCGTTTCGTCCGTGGGCTGGCCTCGCCGGCGCTCGACAACGCCTCGTTGACCGACGCCCTGCAGCGGTTGTGCGCCGCGACCGAGCGCGACACCGGCACGCCCGTCCGATTCACCGTGGCGGGCACGGTCGTGCCGCTCGGCGTCGACAACGAGATCGCCCTGCTACGGGTCGCCCAGAGCGCACTGGCCAACGTCCGCCACCACGCACACGCGCACCGGACCGCGGTGACGCTGACCTACGGCGATGAGGAGGTGATGCTCGACGTGTACGACGACGGGACCGGGTTCGACCCAGCGGTCACCAGCGGGTTCGGGCTCGCCGGAATCCGCGAACGGATCACGCACCTCGGCGGCACGGTCACCATCGAGAGCGCCAGCGGTGAGGGCACCGCGCTCGCCGTGAGTCTGCCGCTGCGGGAGGCGCGATGACCACGCCGCTGCGGCTGATCCTGGTCGACGACCATCCGGTGGTCCGCGCCGGCCTCCGCGCGCTGCTCGGCGGGCGGCCGGACCTGGCCGTGGTGGGCGAGGTGGCCACGGCCGACGACGCCGTCCGACAGGCTGCCGCCCTGCGCCCCGACGTGGTGCTGATGGACCTGCAACTCGGCGACGGAGTGGACGGGGTCGCGGCCACCGAGCAGTTGCTCGCCCTGCCGGAACCGCCGCGCGTCCTGGTGTTGACCACGTACGACACCGAGGAGGACATCATGCGCGCGATCGAGGCCGGCGCGATCGGATACCTGCTCAAGGACTGTCCACCGGACGAACTCTTCCGGGCCGTGCGCGCCGCCGCCGCCGGCCAGACCGTCCTCTCCCCGCCGGTCGCCGCCCGGCTGATGGACCGGATGCGCGGCCCACGTCCCACCCTCAGCACCCGCGAGGTGGAGATCCTCACCCTGCTCGCCCGCGGCCACGGCAACAAGGAGATCAGCCGGCGGCTGTTCATCAGCGAGGCCACCGTCAAGACCCACCTGGTCCACATCTACGCCAAGCTCGGTGTCGACTCCCGTACCGCGGCGGTGCACGCCGCCGTCGAACGGAAGCTGATCCGGCTGTGAAGCGCCGAGCCCTGCTCACCATCACCCTCGCCGTGGCCGCCGCCGGCTGCACCCGGCCCGACACGGCACGACCCCGGGAGGACCGCATGACCACCACCGCCGACCAGGCTCTGCTCGCCGCAGCGAGCGCCGGCGACCCGGCAGGAGTACGCGCCGCACTGGCCGCCGGCGCCGACCGGGAGGCGCGCGACGCGCGGCAGCGTACGGCCCTGTTGCTGGCCGCCGCGAACGACCACGTCGAGGCCGCCCGCGTGCTCGTCGACGCCGGCGCGGACCCGAACGCGCTCGACGACCAGCACGACACCCCCTGGCTGGTGACGGGCGTGACCGGCAGCGTGGCGATGCTCGAGGCCCTGCTGCCCGCGAGGCCGGACCTCACCATCGTGAACCGGTACGGCGGAGTCTCGATCATCCCGGCGAGCGAGCGTGGCCATGTCGCCTACGTCAGGCGCGTCGTCGCTACCGGCATCGATGTCAACCACGTCAACAGGCTCGGGTGGACGGCCCTGCTGGAGTGCGTCATCCTCGGCGACGGAACGGAGCCGTACCAGCAGATCGCGGAGATCCTGGTGACCGCCGGCGCGGACGTCCACCTGCCCGACAAGGACGGCGTCGGCGCCCTGCAACACGCCCGTGACCGCGGATACCACCAGATCGTCGAGGTCCTGTCCCGCTGAGTCCCTCCTGGCCGAGCGGAGCCGCCAGATTTTGTCAGCGCTCGCTATTGAAATTCGGCATCCGGGGGTCCAGGATGGCGGTTGACGGCGACGATCATTGGCAGAATTGGACGATGCGGCGTGCGACCCGCACACCGCGCCCGGAGGTGGCAGACGTGAGCATCACAGCGTCCCCGCGTCACGTCGACCAGCGACCCGTGCTCGACCTGGTCGCCGCGGAACAGGCCGCCGCCCGGTTCCTGGCCGCGCTCGACATCGACCTGGACTCGGAGAGCCTGCGCGAGACACCTCGCCGGATGGCCCGGGCGTACGCCGAACTGCTCACCGCGCGCCCGTTCGACCTGACCACCTTCCCCAACGACGAGGGCTACGACGAACTGGTGCTGGCCCGGGCCATCCCGATCCGGTCGGTGTGCGAACACCACCTGCTGCCGTTCGTCGGTGTCGCGCACATCGGCTACCTGCCGGGTGACCACATTCTCGGCCTGTCCAAGCTCGCCCGCGTGGTGGAGCTCTTCGCCCACGGCCCGCAAGTGCAGGAGCGGTTGACCAAGCAGGTCGCCGACTGGCTGGCCCTCGAACTGGCGCCCAAGGGCGTGGGCGTGGTCATCGAGGCGGAGCACCTGTGCATGACGTTGCGCGGCGTACGGGCAGCCGGTGCCACCACCGTGACGTCCACCCTGCTCGGCACCCTGCGGGACGACCCCCGGTCCAGGGCCGAGTTCTTCTCCCTCACCGGCGCCCACTGAACCGAACTGGAGAGCGGCATGGGAAGCAACCCCACCTTCGTCATCGTCGGCGCCGGCCTCGCCGGTGCCAAGGCCGCCCAGACGCTCCGCGAGGAGGGTTTCGCCGGCCGCGTGGTCCTGCTCGGCGCCGAGCCCGAGCGGCCCTACGAGCGGCCGCCGCTGTCCAAGGGCCTGCTGCTCGGGACCACGCCGCCGGCCGACGTGTACGTGCACGACGCCGGCTGGTACGCCGCGCACGACGTCGAGCTGCGGACCGCGACCCGGGTGACCGCCATCGACCGCGATCGCCGCCAGGTCGTCCTCGACGGTGGCGAACAACTCGGATACGACAAACTGCTGCTGACCACCGGCTCCACGCCCCGCCGCCTGGACATCCCCGGCGCCGACCTGGACGGCGTGCGGTATCTGCGCACGCTGGCGGACTCGGCCCGGATCGCCGAGGCCCTCACGGACAGCACCCGCCTCGTCGTGATCGGCGCCGGCTGGATCGGCCTGGAGATCGCGGCGGCCGCCCGCCAGCGCGGTGCCGCGGTGACCGTGGTGGAGATCGCCGACCTGCCGTTGCAGCGGGTTCTCGGCGACGAGGTCGCCGGGGTCTTCGCGGACCTGCACCGGGGCCACGACGTGACCTTCCGCTTCGGTGTCGGGGTCCGGCAGATCCGCGGCACCGGGCAGGTCTCCGCCGTGCTGCTGACCGACGGCACCGAGCTGGCCGCGGACACCGTCGTGGTGGGCGTGGGCATCCGGCCCGACACGCAACTGGCCGAGGCGGCGGGCCTGAAGGTGGACGACGGGATCGTCGCCGACGCCCGGCTGCGCACCTCCGACCGGCACATCTACGCCGCCGGCGACGTGGCCAACGCCCACCACCCGCTGTTCGACCGGCCCGTCCGCGTGGAGCACTGGGCGAACGCGCTCAACGGCGGCCCCGCCGCCGCGCGGTCCATGCTGGGGCAGCAGGTCGAGTACGCCCGGCTGCCGTACTTCTTCTCCGATCAGTACGACCTGGGCATGGAGTACTCGGGGTGGGTGGCCCCGCACGGCTACGACCGGGTGGTGTTCCGCGGCGATCCGACCGTGGTGGACGGCAAGGCGCCGGAGTTCCTGGCGTTCTGGGTCAAGGACGGGCGGGTGCTGGCCGGGATGAACGCGAACGTCTGGGACGTGACCGACCAGATCCAGGCCTTGGTGCGCGCGGGTCACCGGGGCAGGGCGGTCGACCTGGACCGGCTCGCCGATCCGCGGGTGCCGTTGGGTGACCTGCTCGCCTAGCGGAGACGACGCGCCAGGTCAGGCCGGACGGATCTGCACGCAGCAGACGCCGGGACCGGGGGCCAGCCGCGCCTGGAGGTCCGCCCGGCCGAGCCCGGTGAGCACGCCGGCGATGAAGGCTTCGTTCAGTCCGCACACCAGCTCGGTCTGCTGGGCGGCGAGCGCGTGGAAGGGGCAGTTCCGCAGCCGGATCAGCTCCTCGCCGTCGGCCGGTTCGAAGCCGAGCTCGGCCAGCACCGCTACCACCGGCCGGCTCGCGGCGACCTGACGGCCGATCGCCGCGCCGCGCTCCGCAGCGAGCCGGAGCGCCGCCGACCGGGCATCCGTGGGCTCCTCGGCGACGGCCTGGGCCAGGATCTCGCCGATCAGCTCGTAGCGGCGCTCGGGGATGGTCAGCGTGATGCAGCCGGGCGTCGCCTCGTACACCTTCGGTGTTCGGCCCCGGCCGCGCGGCTGGTCGGCCGGTGCCTCGTACCGCGCCTGTAGCAGCCCGGCGTCGACCAGCTTGTCGAGGTGGAACGCCGCCAGATTGCGGGAGATCAGCTGCGCCTCGGCGGCTTCGTCCCGGGTCACCGGGTGGTCCTGGCTGCGGACGTAGTCGTACAGGGCCCGTCGTACCTGGTCAACGAGGGCGGTCACCGCCTGCCAGGGGGGCGTTGCCATGCGCACAACTTTATCACCAGCAGATCTTGTTGAAATTTCCGTTGACGTGGTGTGTGACGGCGGGCCGATTCGGCGGTTCGGCCGTGCGGAACCGCTGGTACGCGGGAGAGTCGACGCAGAGCCGCGGGTGCCGAAGGAGGACTCGTGCGACCGACCCACCGCCGGTTGGCGGCGCTTCTCGCGATCGCCGCGGCGGTCCCGATGGCCGAGGTCCTCGCGCTGGTGCTGATCGGGTTTGTCACCGCAGAAGGCCTGGCCCCGCAGGCCACGGCGGTCTGGCCGTACGACTCCTACCACGACATGCGCTGGCTGCTGGTCTACCACAACTCGTGGCTGATGTTCGGCTTCGGCCTGGTGGGCCTGATCGCGCTGCGGGCCGCGCTGTCCGCGGCACTGGTCAGCCTGTCCTGGCCGGCGCCCCGGCCGTCGTACCGTTCGTTGCTGCTGCGCAACCTCGGCGTGGCGGCGCTCAGCGCGGTGATCGTCCTGCCCTTCGCCGCGTACTCGATCGCGGCGTCGGCGGTGTCGCTGTCCTGGTTCCTGTTCGCCGCGGTCGTCCCGATGACGTTCGCTGCTCGACGGGGCGCCCTTCTACCGCTACCAGGCGCTGTGCCCGCTTCCGGGGGTACGGGTGGTCGCCTTCCTCCCCACGGTGACCGCGGCCGAGGCCCCACCGGGCCAGCCGATCACGATTCCGGTGGCCGAGGTGCCGGCCTTCCACGGCGGCATCATCGGCCGGGAGTCCGCCTACCACGAGTTGATCAACTTCCTTGCCGGCGGGAACATCACTCACACCCGTTCCGAGTACGGCCTGCTCCAGCGGCTGGGGGAAGCCTGGCATGCGCCCGCCCTGGCGATCCAGCTGAACCCGGTGTGGCGGGCCGCCGCGGCACCCGGTCGGCCCTTCACGCCGAAGCGCTTCTGCGGGCCGATCAAACGGCCCTGACGGGAGCACGTCGGCGGGGAGATCAGAGGTGGGTGATCACGTCCTTGCCGTACGCGGAGAGGGTCTTCTCCTTGTCGTCGTGCATGAGATAGAGGGCGAAGTTGTCCACCCCGATCTCCTTGAGCTCCTGTAGCCGGTCGACGTGGGCCGACTCGGGGCCGACGAGACAGAACCGGTCGACGATCTCATCGGGCACGAAGGAGGTGGACGGGTTGCCGGCACGGCCGTGATGCGCGTAGTCGTAGCCCTCGCGGCCCTTGATGTAGTCGGTGAGCGCCTTCGGTACAGCCCCGGAGTCGCCGTACCGGGCGACCAGATCGGCGACGTGGTTGCCGACCATGCCACCGAACCAGCGCAGCTGATCGCGCTGGTGCGCGAGGTTGGTGCCGACGTAGGCGGGTGCGGCCACGCACATCGTGATCGAGCCGGGATCTCGGCCTGCGGCGGTGGCCGCCTCGCGTACCGAGCCGACCGTCCAGCGGGCGATCTCGGGGTCGGCCGTCTGCAGGATGAAGCCGTCGGCCTGCTCGCCGACCAGCCGCAACGCCTTCGGGCCGTACGCGGCCATCCAGACTTCCAGCCGGCCGTCCCGCACCCACGGGATGCGCACCGGCGTGCCGTGGTGTTCGACCTCGTTGCCTTCGGCCAGCTGCTTGATCACGTGCATGGCCTGTCTCAGCGTGGCCAGGCTCGCCGGCGGCTGGCCGATGACTCGCCGGGCCGAGTCGCCGCGGCCGATCCCGCACACGGTGCGGTTGCCGAACATCTCGTTGAGCGTGGCGAACAGCGACGCGGTGACCGACCAGTCGCGGGTGCTCGGGTTGGTCACCATCGGTCCGACGATCAGGTGCTTGGTCGCGGCGAGGACCTGCGAGTAGATGACGAACGGCTCCTGCCACAGCACACAGGAGTCGAACGTCCATCCGTAGCGGAACCCGTTGTCCTCGGCCGCGGTGAGGCCCGCCACGACGTCGCGAGCGGGCGGGTCGGTCTGCAGTACCACACCGAAGTCCACGGCTTCTCCTTGTCAGACCAGGTATTGGCAGAGGTCGCGCTTCAGGAACCGGCCGTGCCCTGCCGCGCCGTGGAAGGTGTTGTCGTCGACGACGACCCGACCGCGGGACAGCACGGTGCTGACCTTCCCGGTGAGCTCCATGCCCTCGTACGCGGAATAGTCCACGTTCATGTGATGGGTGCCGGCGGAGATGGTCTGGCGAGCCGTCGGGTCGTACACGGTGATGTCCGCGTCCGCGCCCGGGGCGATGACGCCCTTGCGCGGGTAGAGGCCGAACATCCGGGCGGGCGTGGTGGAGCTGATCTCCACCCAGCGCGGCAGGGTGATCTCGCCGCGCACGACGCCCTGGTAGAGCAGGTCCATCCGGTGCTCGACGCCCGGCATCCCGTTCGGGATCTTGGAGAAGTCGCCCCGGCCCAGCTCCTTCTGGTCCTTGAAGCAGAAGGGGCAGTGGTCGGTGGACACCAACGACAGGTCGTTGGTGCGCAGGCCCCGCCACAGTTGGGCCTGGTGCTCCTTCGGGCGCAGCGGGGGAGAGGCGACGTACTTCGCGCCCTCGAAGTCGGGCCGGGCCAGGTCCTCCAGGGACAGGAACAGGTACTGCGGGCAGGTTTCGGCGAACACGTTCTGGCCCGTGTCGCGGGCCTGGGTGACCGCGTCGAGGGCGTGCGCGGCGGACAGGTGCACGATGTACAGCGGTGAGCCGGTGACCTTCGCGAGGGTGATCGCCCGCGAGGTGGCCTCCCCCTCCAGCTCGGCCGGCCGGGTGAGCCCGTGCTGCACCGGGTCGACGCGCCCGCTGGCCAGCGCCTCGGCGATGAGCTGGTCGATGGCGATGCCGTTCTCCGCGTGCATCAGGATCATCGACCCGGTGTCCCGGGCCTTCTGCATGGCCCGCAGGATCTCGCCGTCGGTGGCGTAGAAGACTCCCGGATAGGCCATGAACATCTTGAAGGTGTTCACGCCCGCGTCGATGCACGACTCCATTTCCTTCAGGGACGTGTCGTTGACGTCCGACACGATCATGTGGAACCCGTAGTCGACGGCGCAGTTGCCGTCGGCCTTGCCGTGCCACTTGTCCAGCGCCGACAGCAACGACGTTCCCTTGGCCTGCACCGCGAAGTCGATGATGGTGGTCGTGCCGCCCCAGGCCGCCGCGATCGTTCCGGTTTCGAAGGTGTCCGCCGAGAACGTGCCACCGAACGGCATCTCCATGTGGGTGTGGCCGTCGATGCCACCCGGCACCACGTACTTTCCGGCGGCGTCGATCACCCGCTCGGCGCCGGACGCCCACTGGTGAGCCAGACCGGAATCCGCCGCGGCGAGCGCGGCGATCCGCTCGCCCTCCACGAGTACGTCGGCCGGGTACGCCCCGGTCGCGTTGACCACTGTTCCGTTACGGATGACGATGCTCACGGCGTCACCAGCGATTCGTAGGTTTCCGGGCGGCGGTCGCGGTAGAACGCCCACAGGTCACGGACCTCGGCCAGCTTGTCCATGTCGAGGTCGCGGACGACGATCTCCTCCTCGGTGTCCGATGCCGCCTCACCGACCAACTGGCCACGCGGGTCGACGAAGTAGGACTGGCCGTAGAAGTCGTTGTCGCCCAGCGGCTCCACCCCGACCCTATTGATGGTGCCGACGTAGTACTCGTTGGCCACGGCGGCCGCCGGCTGCTCCAACCGCCAGAGGTACTCCGACAGGCCCCGGCTGGTGGCGGAGGGGTTGAACACGATCTTCGCGCCGGCCAGCCCCAGTGCCCGCCAGCCCTCCGGGAAGTGCCGCTCGTAGCAGATGTAGACGCCGATGCGGCCCACGGCGGTGTCGAACACCGGATAGCCGAGGTTCCCGGGCCGGAAGTAGAACTTCTCCCAGAACCCCTTCACCTGCGGGATGTGGTTCTTGCGATGCTTGCCGAGGTAGGTGCCGTCGGCGTCGATCACCGCCGCGGTGTTGTAGTAGACGCCTGGCTGCTCCTGCTCGTACATCGGCACGATCAGGACCACCCCGTGCTGCTCGGCGACCTCCCGCATCAGCGCCGTCGTGGGCCCGTCCGGGATCGCCTCCGTGTACGAGTAGTAGTCCGCGTCCTGGACCTGGCAGAAGTACGGGCCGTAGAACAGCTCCTGCAGGCAGACGACCTGCGCGCCCTGCGAGGCGGCGCGGCGGATCGCGTCGACCGCGTTCGCGATCATGGACTCCTTGTCACCGGTCCATTTCTGCTGCACCAGCCCGGCTCGGATGATGTTGCTCATCAATTCTCCTTTGGGTGGCTGGCGCGCGGCATGGTCAGCGCCAGGTAGACAAGGAAGGCGCCGATGAGACCGGCGGCCCAGCTGTAGTCGTAGAGCGGCTTGAGGAAGGGGATGAGCCCGTCGGACGGGAACGGCCCCTTGCCGGGCGCGGAGTAGGCGCCACCGACCGCGAGGAGCGCGCCGACGAGGGTCGCGGCGATGGCGGTCCAGTTCCAGCCGCCGGCGAACCAGTACCTGCCCTCGGGGCGGTAGAGGGCGGACAGCCGCAGGCGGGTGCGGCTGCGGACCCAGTACCCGGCGATGAGGACGCCGGCGACCGCGCCGAGCAGGCCTCCGTAGAACCCGAGCCAGACGAAGATGTAGATGTTGGGGTCCTGCACCAGGCGCCACGGCTGGATCAGGATGCCGAGCACGCCGGTGATCAGACCTCCGGTCCGGAAGCTGACCAGCCGGGGCGCGGCGTTGGAGAAGTCGTATGCCGGGCTGACGGTGTTCGCCGCGACGTTCACCGACAGCGTGGCGACCACGACCGTGAACAGGCCGAGCGCGACGACCAGCGGGTTCTCGAACTTCGCCGCCAGCTGGATGGGATCCCAGATCGCCTCGCCGTAGATGACGGCCGTGCCCGAGGTGATCATGATCGACAGGATGGCGAAGAACGACATCGTGGTCGGCAGGCCGAGGATCTGGCCGTACGCCTGCTGGCGCTGGCTGCCGCCGAACCGGGTGAAGTCGGGGATGTTCAGCGACAGGGTCGCCCAGAACGCGACCATCGCCATCAGCGACGGCGCGAACAGCTTCCAGAAGCCGGCGCCCCAGCCCAGCTTCGACGGCTCGGACAGGATCGGGCCGAGCCCGCCCGCCTCGACCAGCACCCAGATCAGCAGGGCGACGGCGATCACGATGACGAACGGCGCGGCCCAGTTCTCGAAGCGCCGCAGGGTGTCCATGCCCCGCCAGATGATCGCCATCTCGATCGCCCAGAACAGGAAGAACGAGGCCCACAGCGTCCACGGGTGGTCCATGACCGTCGCCGCGTCGACCCACCAGGAGCCCAGCAGCTTGCCGGCGATCGCGTAGATGGCCTCGCCGCCGATCCAGGTCTGGATGCCGAACCAGCCGCACGCGATGAAGGCGCGCAACAGGGCCGCGAGGTTGGCGCCACGAACCCCGTAGAACGCCCGGGCGAAGACCGGGAACGGGATCCCGTACTTCGTGCCCGCGTGGCTGTTCAACAGCATCGGGATCAGGACGAGCAGGTTGCCCAGCGTGATCGTGAGGAACGCCTGCACCCAGTTCATGCCGAGCTGGATCAGCCCGGCGGCGAGCAGATAGCTGGGGATGTTGTGCGCCATGCCGATCCACAGCGCCGCGAAGTTGTAGGTGCTCCAGGTGCGCTTCTCGATGGGCACCGGAGCGAGCTCGTGGTTGAAGTACCGGCTGTCGCTGATCGTGGAAAAGTCACGCAACTCGATCCGGCCGTCCGGATGGGTGATCTGGGCACCCGGGTCGGCCGCTCTGGTCTCGGTGGGAGGGAGGGGTTCAACAGCCATCGCTCACCTCACTGTCACGCTGCCGCAACACTGGCCGATCGGCCGAATTGGGTGCCGCGGGCGGGGGCGGATCAGCACGATCTTTATCTCGGAATGGTGGGTGTCACGGACCCGCCACGGGCAGTGGCAAAGTGTCCACGCTTGCCATGATCAAGGCACAGTCTGTCCACCCCGGCCCGGGTCACGGGTCGTCGAGTTCGTACACCAGCAGCGCGACGTACAGCGACAGCATCGACTCCGGGTCCTCCAGCGACACCCCGAGCACCTGCGAGATCCGCGAGAGCTGCTGGTAGTACGCCGTACGCGACAGGTGCGCGGCGGTGGCCGCCGCCGACTTGTTCCCGCCCTGCTCGCAGAAGCAGCGCAACAGTTCCACCAGCCGGCTGCCCTGGCTGTCATCGCGCGCCAACAGAGGCCCCAGTTCCCGCTGGGCGAACGCCCGCACGCGCTCGTCCTCACGCAGCAGGTGCAGCAGGCCGCGCAGTCGTACGTCGTCCAACCGGTGGTAGAGCTGGGTGCCGGGGGAGCGGAGCGCGGCACCGGCGACGTGCGCGGCCTCGCCCAGACTGCGCCGTACCTCGGACACGTGCGACACGGTCGTGCCGACCGCCACCACGACTGCACCGGCGGCCGAGCGGTGCACCTCCCTGGCCAGGCGCCGCAGGACCGCGTCCGGGTCCGGCTGCGGCGGCAACGACAACAACGCGCGTACGCTGGTGTCGTCCACCACGCCCACCAGCGCCGGCACGCTCACCCGCCGCGCGGCCAGGGCGGTGGCCTCCGCGAGATCCCGCAACACCTCCTGGGTGGCCAGTGCGGGGGCACGCGGCGCGATGCTCGCCGGCCGGATCGCCACCCCCACCAGTTGCCGCCGCTCCAGCACCACGCCCAACGCGGCCGCCCGTGCGGCCAGGTCAGGAGGGGGCAGCGCCTGGCCGAGCAGCTGCGCGAGCAGCATCCGGTGCGTCTGCCGCTCCAGGCTCTCCCGGTCCCGGGCCACGAGCCGGTGCACCGCCAGCGCCGACGCGGCCCGCTCCGCGACCACCACGTGACGGTGCGGGGGAGGGCCCGGCGAGAGCAGCACCAACCGTCCCCAGTCGGCGCCCTGCGCGCCCACCGTGGTGATCAGCCAACCGGTCTCCTCGTCGTAGGCGGTCCGCTGGGACACCGCCACCGACCGGGACCGCTGCCCCCAGTCGGTCAGCAACTCGATCGGGTCCTGCCCCGCCGCGTCGTACGCGAGCACGTCGTGCCCGAGCGTCTCCAGCACGACCGGCAGCCCGGAGATCCTCGCGACCTCACGCAACACCTCGGCCGGCTCCGCGCCGGCGACCGTGAGCGCGGTGAACGTCTCGTGCACCTGCTCAGCGGCCCGCAGCTCGGCGAGCTGCGCGTCCACGATCAACGCCACGACGGCCTCCGTGACGGACACGAACTGCGTCTCCCGCGCCAGCGTGATCAACGGCAGCCGGTGTCGGTCCGCCGCCGCCGCGAGCGCCTCCGGCACGTGGTCGCTCCACCGCCGGACCAGCTCCACCACGAGTCCCGCCGCGCCGACCGTGGCCAGGTCCTCCACGTACCTCGTCAGGGCCCCCTCGTCGTCCGGCAGCGCGATGCCGGTGGTCAGGACGAGCTCGCCACCGCGCAGCAGCTGGGCGATGTCGGCGACCTCCGCCACGTGCACCCAGCGGACGGGGCCCTGCATGCCGGCGGACCCGGCGACGACGCGGGGCCGGCCGCGCCGGACCACGGGTAACGCGATGGCTTCGGCGACCGTGGGGTACATGGCGGCTCCCCTGCGACGGATGCACACAACGTAGTGCCACCGATGCCGACCCGTACAGGTTGTCGGTGGCGGCGAACGCCGACGTCTCGCGACACTCGGCTCAGGGACGAGATACGGAGGACGCGATGGCGCATCGGGAGCTGCTGCATCGACACCGGTCCGTGCTGCCGAAATGGCTGGCCCTCTACTACGAGGAACCGATCGAGATCGCCAGCGCACACGGCCGCCGGGTGACCGACCGCGAGGGCCGCACGTACCTCGACTTCTTCGGCGGCATCCTCACCAACTCGATCGGCTACGACGTCGCCGAGATCAGCGACGCGGTCCGCGCGCAGGTCGACACCGGCGTGCTGCACTCCTCCACGCTGTACCTGATCGAGTCGCAGGTGGAGCTCGCCGAGAAGATCGCGCAGCTGTCCGGGATCCCGGACGCCAAGGTGTTCTTCACGAACTCGGGTACGGAGGCCAACGAGACGGCGTTGATGCTCGCCACGCAGTACCGCCGCAGTGGGCAGGTGCTCGCGCTGCGCAACTCGTACCACGGCCGCGCGTTCGCCACCGTCGCGATAACCGGCATCCGCGGCTGGTCGGCCAGCGCGCTCAGCCCCGTCCGGGTGAGCTGGGTGCACGGTGGTTACCGGTACCGCAGCCCGTTCAGGGATCTGCCGGACGCCGACTACGTCAAGGCGTGCGTCGCCGACCTGCGGGAGGTGATCGAGACCTCGACCGCCGGAGACGTGGCGTGCATGATCGTCGAGCCGATTCAGGGCGTGGGCGGGTTCGCCTCCCCGCCGGACGGCTTGTTCCGCGAGTTCAAGAAGGTGCTCGACGAGTACGGAATCCTTCTCGTCTCCGACGAGGTCCAGACCGGCTGGGGCCGTACCGGCGAGCACTTCTGGGGCATCCAGGCGCACGGCGTGGTGCCGGACGCGATGACCTTCGCCAAGGGACTCGGCAACGGCCTGGCCATCGGTGGGGTGGTGGCCCGTGCGGAGCTCATGGACAGCCTCCAGGCCAACTCGATCTCCACCTTCGGCGGCAACCCGATCTCGACCGCCGGAGCCCTGGCCACCCTGAACTATCTGCTTGCGCACGACCTCCAGGCGAACGCCGCCAAGCTGGGCAACCGCCTGATCCACGGCCTCCGCGAGGTCGCCGCGACGCATCCGCTGATCGGCGACGTACGCGGCAAGGGCCTGATGGTCGCCCTCGAGACGGTCGGCCCGGCCGGCGAACCCCACCCCACGGCGGCAACCGCGCTGTTGGAGGAGACGCGCAGCCGCGGGCTGCTGGTCGGCAAGGGCGGCCTGTACGGCAACGTCATCCGGCTGGCGCCGCCGATGACCCTCACCGAGGACGAGGCCGAGGAGGCGCTGGGCATCCTGGCGGAGGCGATCGGGGCGGTGTCGGCATGAGGATCACCCACTGGATCGGCGGAAAACAATGGACCGGCATCGCGCAGCGCGCGGGTGAGGTGTACGACCCGGCGACCGGTCAGCTCACCGGCAGGGTCGACTTCGCCAGCGCCTCGGACGTCGACGAGGCGGTCACCGCCGCCCGCGAGGCCTTCTCCCGCTGGCGCCACGCGTCGCTGGCGCAACGCGCGAACGTGATGTTCGCGTTCCGGGAACTGCTCAACGCCCGCAGGTCCGACCTCGCCGAGATCATCACCGCCGAGCACGGGAAGGTGCTCTCCGACGCGGCGGGCGAGATCCAGCGGGCGCTGGAGGCGGTGGAGTTCGCGTGTGGCATCCCGCACCTGCTCAAGGGCGGGTTCAGCGAGAACGCCTCCACCAAGGTGGACGTCTATTCCATCCGCCAACCCCTCGGCGTCGTCGGGGTGATCTCCCCGTTCAACTTCCCGGCGATGGTGCCGCTGTGGTTCGTGCCCAACGCCATCGCCTGCGGCAACACCGTGGTGCTGAAGCCGAGCGAGAAGGACCCGTCCGCCTCGAACTTCCTGGCGGAGCTCTGCGCCGAGGCCGGACTGCCGGACGGCGTGCTCAACGTCGTACACGGCGACAAGGAGGCGGTCGACCGGCTCCTCGAGCATCGGGACGTCAAGGCGATCTCCTTCGTCGGCTCCACGCCGATCGCCCGTTACGTCTACGAGACCGGGACGCGCAACGGCAAGCGGGTGCAGGCCCTCGGCGGCGCGAAGAACCACATGGTCGTACTGCCCGACGCCGACCTCGACCTGGCCGCCGACGCCGCCGTCTCGGCCGGTTTCGGCTCGGCCGGCGAACGCTGCATGGCGATCTCCGTCGTCGTGGCGGTGGACCCGGTCGGCGACGAGCTGGTCAGCAAGATCAGCGACCGGATCGGCGGACTGCACGTCGGTGACGGCCGCCGCCCGGGTTGCGAGATGGGACCACTGGTCACCGGGGCGCACCGCGACAAGGTGCGGTCGTACCTGGACGCCGGCCGGTCGGCGGGCGCCAAGCTGGTGGTCGACGGACGCGGCCACCCGATCGACGGTGCGGACGCCGGCTTCTGGCTCGGGCCGACCCTCTTCGACCACGTCGGGACGGACATGTCCATCTACACGGACGAGATCTTCGGCCCGGTGCTCTCGGTGGTGCGGGTGCCCAGCTATGACGCCGCGGTCGAACTGGTGAACGCCAACCCGTACGGCAACGGCACCGCCATCTTCACCAACGACGGCGGCGCCGCCCGACGGTTCCAGAACGAGATCGAGGTCGGCATGGTCGGCGTCAACGTGGCGATCCCGGTTCCGGTCTCGTACTACTCGTTCGGCGGGTGGAAGGACTCCCTGTTCGGTGACTCGCACGCGTACGGGCCGCACGGAGTGCACTTCTTCACCAGGGCCAAGGTGGTCACCAGCAGGTGGCTCGATCCGTCCCACGGCGGGGTGAATCTCGGCTTCCCACAGAACACCTGACCATCCGAACGGCGCCGGTCGGCGGTACGGCACCGCCTTGCGAACGGGGTCCTGGCGCTGAGGCGCCAGGACCCCGTCACGCATTGCCCTCTTCCGTCACGTGCGACTGCACTTTCCGACGGCGCGAACAAAAGCCGGGTGATCTGGAAGGAAACTTCCGCGCAACAGACTCTTTCTTTGGCGGACATGCAGATATAGAGTCACGCCGAAGACCGCGAACCGGTAAACCCCCTGCCGAGCGGCATCCCCGGCGACACTGAGGCGCAGCTCGGCGCACCCCACACCACCAGAGCGACCGATTATCCCCCGAACGCCGTCTGTCCGGCCGTACCGGCCCACGGCGTCGATCACACCGCTCCCGTTCACACGGTTCCCGACCGCACCGTTCCCGGGCCGTCTCTTCGCGACGGTCCGCCAGTCGGTCATGCCCTTTGCGAGGAGGTTCCATGCGCAGACCTCTCGGCCGTCGCCTCACCGCCTTCGCCGGCGTGCTGGCGCTCGTCGGCGCCACGCTCGCCGGCACGGCGTCCGCGTCCGCCCCCGCGGCCGCGGCACCCGCCCCCGGCAGCGACGGCATCCAGTACCGGGTCCTGGTCTTCACCAAGTCCACGGGCGGCGACCCGGCGGCGACCACCGCCGGCGTCGAAGCCATCAGAGAACTCGGCGACCAGCTGCGGTTCAGCGTCCAGACGACCAACGATGCCCGCAAGTTCGACCTCGCGTACCTGAAGAAGTTCCGCGCGGTCGTCTTCCTCAACACCTCCGGCGACCTGCTCAACGCCGACCAGCAGGCCGCGTTCGAGTCGTACTACCGGGCGGGCGGCGGTTTCGTCGGCATCGGCTCGGCGATCGAGGCCCAGCCCGGCTGGCAGTTCCTGTCCGATGTGCTCGGGACCCGCGCCTCCGGCCGGACCGACGTCCAGCCCGGCACCATCAAGGTCGCCGACCGCGTTCATGACGCGTCGAAGAACCTGCCGGAGTACTGGACCCGCAGCGACGCCTGGTACAACTTCCAGTCCAACGTCCGCGGCAAGAGCCACGTCCTGGCCACCGTCGTCGAGGACACCTTCGCGCAGCAGCCGTGGGGTGGCACCGTCACCGGCATCACGGGCGGCACGATGGGCGCCGACCACCCGGTCACCTGGTGCAAGGACTGGCAGGGCGGCCGGTCGTTCTACACGGCGCTCGGCAACACCGCCGCCGGCTTCGGCGAGACGAACCTGCGCTCCCACCTGGGCGGCGCGATCAAGTGGGCGGCGGGGCAGGCCGACCAGGTCTACTCCGACTGCGGCGCGACCGTGCTCGCCAACTACCAGCAGACCGCCGTCGCGCTCCCGCCGAACACCAACGAGCCGATCGGCTTCGACGTCCTGCCCGACAGCCGGGTCATCCAGACCGACCGCCGCGGCGGCGTTCGCCTGCACGACCCCAAGTCCAACACCACCACCGTGCTGGCCCAGATCCCGGTCTACACGGCCAGCGAGGACGGCCTGTACGGGCCGGGCATCGACGACAACTTCGCGACCAACCACTGGGTCTACCTCTACTACGCCCCGCCGACCGTCAAGGACGTGAAGCTGTCCACCGGTGAGATCGTCACGCAGACGACGCCGGCGGCGAACGCCCCGAACACCGGCGACTCGCCGGCGGTGTGGGACCCCTGGGTCGGTTACTTCCAGCTCTCCCGCTTCAAGTTCGTGGACGCGACGGCGGACACTCCGGCCCACCTCGACGTGGCGTCCGAGCAGGAGATCATGCGCGTGCCGGTCAACCGCGGTGCCTGCTGCCACGTGGCCGGCGACATCGACTTCGACAAGCACGGCAACCTGTGGCTGGTCACCGGCGACGACACGCCGGCCGGCGGCGGCAACTCCGGCGGCTTCGGCCCGTTCAACGACCAGCTCACCACGAGCGGGCAGTACAACGCCCCGTTCGTGGACGCCCGGCGCTCCGCGCAGAACACCAACGACCTGCGCGGCAAGATCCTGCGGATCACGGTCAAGGGCGGCGACATCGCGTCCGGCGAGGCCAACCACTTCGGCGGGGCGTACACCGTCCCGACGGGCAACCTGTTCCCGGTCGGCGCGGAGAAGACCCGCCCGGAGATCTACGCGATGGGCTTCCGGAACCCGTTCCGGATCCAGGTCGACGAGAACGACGTCGCCTACATCACCGACTACTCACCCGACTCGCAGACGCCGCAGAACTTCCGCGGCCCGGCGGGCACCGGCCGGTTGGAGATCGTCCGCAAGCCGGCGAACTACGGGTGGCCGCTGTGCTACAAGACCGACCTGCCCTACTACCGGTGGGACTTCAACACCTCCACCCCACTCGACAACCCGGCCCAGACGTTCGAGTGTGACAACCCGACCCGCGGACCGCAGAACAACTCGCGCTGGAACCTCAACGGCGGACCCAGCGTCGAGCCGGGGCTCGAATACGGCCCGCCGATCACCAACCCGGACATCTGGTACTCGTACACGCCGGAGAACCGGGCCACCAACCCGATCGGTACGCCGTGCCTGGCGTACTACAACGGCTCGGGCGCCACGACCTGCCCGCGGCTGTTCCCGGAGCTGGGCACCGGCGGCGTGGGCCCGCAGGGCTCGGCGAAGTACCACTTCGACCCGAACAACGCGGACCCGACGAAGCTGCCGCCGTACTACGACAACGCGGTCTTCTTCGGCGAGTTCACCCGGGACACGCTGCGCGAGGTCCGGCTCGACTCGCAGAACCGGATCTTCAAGATCAACGACCTGCTGGACTGCGCCGGCCTCAACGCGCGGCGGGTGCCGGACACCAACAAACCGTTCGAGTGCGACAACCCGATGGACATGCAGTTCGACGGGAAGGGACACTTCTACCTCCTCGGCTACGGCGACGGCTTCTTCAACGTCAACAACGACGCCGGCCTGTACCGGTGGGACTACGTCAAGGGCCAGCGCGCGCCGATCCCGGTGCTCGCCGCGTCACCGACCAACGGGTCCGCGCCGCTGACCGTGCAGTTCTCCAGCGCCGGCTCGCGCGACCCCGACCCGAGTGACTCGATCCGGTTCGAGTGGGACTTCACCGGCGACGGCGTCGTCGACTCCACCGACCCCGACCCGCAGTTCACCTACACCACTGCCGGCCAGTACACGGCGCGGCTGACCGTGCTGGACTCCAGCGGCAAGTCCGCGTCCGCGAACACCACCATCACGGTGGGCAACACCGCCCCCAAGGTGACCATCAACACCCCGGTGGAGGGCGGCACGTACGCCTTCGGCGACAGCATCCCGTTCTCGGTGACGGTCACCGACCCGGAGGACGGCACGATCGACTGCAGCCGCGTCGAGGTGACGTTCGTGCTCGGCCACGACACCCACGGGCACGCCGAGCAGACCGTCAACGGCTGCACGGGGGTCCTGCCGACCGACGCCAACGACGTGTCGCACGGCGGTAACGTCTTCGGCGTCATCAGCGCCTCCTACACCGACCTGGGCGGACCGGGCGGGGTGCCGGCGCTGACCACGGTGAGCCAGACCAACGTCCGCCAGAAGCTGCAGGAGGTCGAGTTCGCCGTCGAAGAGTCCGGGACGAACGTCGCCACGACGAACGACCCGGCGGGCGGCAGCCAGCACCGCGGCAGCCTCGGCAGCGGCGACTGGATCGCGCTCAACGGCCCCTTCAACCTGACGAACATCAACTCACTCACCTTCCGGGTGGCGAGCACGTCGACGCAGGTGCCGGCGGGCGGCCCGATGGCCGCGGTGGAAGTCCACCTCGACGCGGTCAACGGACCGATCCTGACCACCGCGGCGCTCACCTCGACCGGCAACACGGCGACCTGGCAGAGCCAGACGTTCCCGATCACGGATCCGGGTGGCCTGCACAAGATCTACCTCGTGTTCCGGTCGGTCACCGGCGGTCAGACCGGCGGCAACCTGTTCAACCTCAACTGGACCGAGTTCGGCGGCCAGGGGGTGAGCGGCCCCTAGCCCCACCGCGGACGGGTGCGCCCGCGCGACCACGCGGGCGCACCCCCGTCCCACCTTCGATCGACTGCTTCCAGAAAGGAACCACGATGGCCTTTGACAGCAGGATCAGCCGGCGGCGACTCATGGCCGGTGCCGGCGCGGCAGCCGCCGCGGCGCTCAGCCCGTTCGGCCCGGCAGCGGTGTTCTCGCCGAGCCTGGCGAGTGCGGCGAACGGGCGGCTCATCCCGGACGGCAAGCTGGGCAACATCACGTACAGCCAGCGCGACGTGCCCACCCGGGTCGGCATCGCGGCCAGCGCCGCGATGGGCGTCTCCCCGACGATGGGCTACCTGGGCGGCCCGACCTTCCCCCAGGACCCGAACGACCTCGGCCCGCTGGTGCCGCTGCCCGGCGGTTGGGTGGAGCTGTTCGAGTTCCTGGCCGGCTGCGGGTTCAAGCAGATCGAGTTCGCCGGCTACGGGCAACACGCCGCGAACCCCGGCGGCGCCGCGCCCAACCCCGCGCCGGGCGGGGTGACCACATCCGAGTCCCGGGCGGCCTACCTGGCCTACGCGCGCACGCTGCGCGGCTTCCTCGACGCGTACGGCCTCCAGGCGATCGGCAACCACGGGTTCGTCCCCAACACGTGGGACGGCCCGAACAGCCCCGGCGGCGCCATGTCGACCGAGGACTACAACCGGCTGCAGACCGAACTGGAGTTCGCGGCGATCCTCGGCATGCCCTACATGGGCACCGGCGGCGACCCGACGAGCGCCAACAACCGCAACATCGAGCCGTGGACGGTCGCGGGGGAGAAGTGGGAGGCGCTGAACCGGATCAGTCTCCAGTCGGGCATTCACATGTACACCCACAACCACTCGCCGGCGTACCACTTCCTGCAGGACGGCCCGCTGGTCACCGTCACCGAGGACCGCGTCACCGGCGCGCCGATCGCACCGACCGTGGTGCGCGCGGAGTCCGGCAAGCGGCTCATGCAGCACTACCTCGACGTCACGGATCCTGAACTGGTCGTCATCGAGATGGACATCTACTGGGCGCACGTCGCGCAGCACCAGTGGCGCTGGCGCTACGACGAAAACGGCCGGCGGGTGGAGGACATCTTCGACCCGACCGCCCAGGTGGCGAAGCAGACGAAGCGCTACGCGCTGTTCCACGCCAAGGACGGTGACGCCACCACACAGCCGGACGGCGTCGGCGACGGCTACACCATGATTCCCTTCGGCGACCCGCGCAGCGACATCAACTTCCAGTCGTTCTTCCGGAACATCGGCGCCAACGGCTACCACAACCCCAACTACGAGCAGGACAACGCCCCGGGCGGCAACGCCGATCCGGGCCGATCGCTGCGCTTCGCGAGGATCAGCGCCGGCAACATGGCCGCACTCCGTGGCTGAGCCGGCTCGCCGCCCCGCTCGCGCGCTGAACGGCGCGAGCGGGGCGGTGCCCCGGGATGGCTCCGATCGACTGTCGCCGGCGCGGTGTTGTCGTTCGCGTGTGATCGGCGCCGGCAGGCTGTCCTGCCGGCAGCGCTCTCAGCCGGCCACGACTGCCTGTGCGGGGGCGTCCCTCGATGCCGGCGGATGACCGCGACAGCACCGACCAGCGTCTGAGGCGGCGTTCGAGCGCCCACGACAGCCGACGGGGTCGCTGGTGGAATACCTACCGGGCGGCAACCTCGGGGCCAGGTCGAGCCGAAGCGCCTCTGCCGGCCAGAGTGCTGACGCGACTGCGTGATGCCGGTCCGCAATCCCGTATCCAGCTGGCCGAGCATCTCGACGTGTCACGTACGGCGATCGCTGCCGAGCTCGATCGGCTCACCGCACTTCGCCTCGTCGAGGAGATCGGGCCAGCAGGATTCCGCGGCGGCCGCTCCGCAACCATAGATATTTCCGGCAGTGTGCGATTCGTTGGCATCGCGATCGGCGCGACCTCGGTGTCTGTCGCGGTGACCGACGGTCGCCTACAGGTGCTTGCGCTGCACCGAACGGAGTGCGACGTACGCCAGGGCCCGGAACCGGTGCTCGACCTCGCGACGAAGCTGAGCCGCAAGCTCCTCCTGGGCTCAGGGGTGGACAAGCCGCTCGGGGTCGGCCTCGGCGTGCCCGGCCCGGTCGACTTCGGTCGCGGGATCGCGGTGTCACCACCGATCATGCCCAAGTGGGACCGTTACCCCGTCCGCGATCGCCTCGCCGGGCAGTTCGACTGCCCGGTGGCGATGGACAACGACGTCAATGTCATGGCCCTGGGTGAGCAGCTGGCAGGGGTAGCCAGCACCGTCGACAACTTCCTGTTCGTCAAGATCGGCACTGGCATCGGTTGTGGCGTCGTGGCGAACGGCCAGCTCTACCGCGGCATGGACGGATGCGCCGGGGACATCGGGCACATCCGAGTCCCTGAATGCGATGTCCCCTGCTTGTGCGGCAACACGGGATGCCTGGAAGCGTCCTTCGGCGGGGCCGCACTGGGCCGCGAAGCTCTCGCCGCAGCCCGGTCGGGTCGCTCACCCCTTCTTCGCGAACTTCTCGAACGCAACGGAACACTGACCGCGGCCGAGGTGGGCCAGGCAGTCAGCGCCGGCGACGCCGCGGCGATGCAGTTGGTGCGCGACGGAGGCCGACGCGTGGGCGAGGTGCTGACCGGCTTGGTGTCGTTCTTCAACCCGAGCCTCATCGTGCTCGGTGGCGGACTGACGAAGCTGGGTCACATCCTGCTCGCCGAGATGCGGAGCGTGATCTATCGCCGCTCGTTGCCCCTCGCCACCAGGAATCTTCCGATCACGATGAGCGACGCGGGCCAACGGGCTGGCGTCATCGGTGCCGCCAGACTCGTGAGCGACCAGGTTTACCGCCTTCCTCGGTGACCGGCTCGGGCGGCGGCAGCGAGTCGGCGAGTTCCGCGATCACCTCGGCGCCCGCAGCGCCGGTATGGGCAGATCAGGCTAGCCCAGGTCGGTCGGCGGGCCGAGGGTTCGGCCGGCGAGCAGCTTCTTCTGCACCTTCCCCATCGCGTTGCGGGGCAGCTGCTCGACCAGGTGGATCTGCCGCGGGCGCTTGTGCGCGGAGATCCTGGCGGCGACGAACTCGATGAGCTGGGCCTCGGTCGCCGCGTCGGCGACCACGTAGGCGACCACCTGTTGCCCGAGGTCGGGGTGAGGCGCGCCGATCACCGCGGCTTCCCGGACCGCGGGGTGGGCGAGCAGCGCGTTTTCCACCTCGCCCGCCCCGATCCGGTACCCGCCGCTCTTGATCATATCGATCGAGGCGCGGCCGATGATCCGGTGCCAGCCGTCGCCGTCGATGGTGGCGATGTCGCCGGTGCGGAACCAGCCGTCCGAGGTGAACGACTCCCGGTTGGCGTCCGGCCGGTTGAGGTATCCACGGAACATCATCGGCCCGCGTATCTGCAGTTCGCCCGGGGACTCGCCGTCGGGCGCGACCGGGCTGCCGTCCTCACCGACCAGCCTGCTCTGCACCCCGGCGAGCCGCGTGCCGACGAACCCGGGCCGCCGCTCGCCGTCCGCGCGGCTGCTGACCGTGATCAGCGTTTCGGTCATCCCGTAGCGCTCCACGGGCGGTTGTCCGGTGAGCTCGGCGAGCTGTTCGAAGACGGGCAGGGGCAGCGGTGCGCTGCCGGAGACCAGCAGCCGGGCCGACGACAGGGCCCGGGCGGCTGACGGGTCGGCGCAGATCCTCGACCAGACGGTCGGCACGCCGAAGTACAGGCTGCCGCCGGCGGCGGCGTACGCGTCGGGCCTGGGCCGGCCGGTGTGTGCCAGCCGGGACCCGACCCGCAGCGCTCCCAGCACACCCAGCACGAGGCCGTGCACGTGGAACAGGGGGAGACCGTGCACCAGCAGATCGTCGGGCGTCCACGACCAGGCGTCGGCGAGGGCGTCCAGGTCGGCGGCGATCGCCTGCCGGGGGATCAGGGCCCCCTTCGGCGCGCCGGTGGTGCCAGAGGTGTAGAGGATCAGCGCGGTGCGCTCCGGCGCGGCTTCGGGATAGCCGGTTGCCGAGCGGGCAGCCAGATCGACGGTGGCGACGGGGACCGGCGCATCCGCCAGCGGGGCGCCGCCCGCGCTGGCCGGGGGGACGAGCAGCAGCGAGGCGCCGGAGTCGCGCAGCACGTAGTCCCGCTCGATCGGGCCCGAATCCGGCGGCACCGGTACGACCGGCACCCCGGCGAGCAGACCGGCCACCACGGCCACCACCGTTTCCATGCTGGCCGTCGCCCAGACCGCCACCGCCTCGCTGCCGGCGATACGGTCGGCGAGGGCCGTGGCGGCGGAGAGCACCGCCTCCCGGGACGCCCGCTGGTCCCCGACGCGGATCGCGTCGGCGTCGTCACCGAACGCCCCGGACAGCGCCGGCAGCAGCGGTGTGCGTCGGGTGGCCATCGATCCACCTCCGGACTGATCGGCGCCGGTCACTGTCGTGAGGCGGCGGGTGTTCGGATGCGAAAGCTACCGGCAGAGCCGCGCCTCGTCTACAGACGACAAGCGTCCGGAGTGATCGTCGTGTCGACCACCCTGCGGTGGCTGGGGGACGGCAGTTCACCCGGTGGCCGGCCTGGAGAGTCGGATGGCGAGGTACTGCGCCAGCGGCAGGCAGGCGAGTACCCACAGGCCGGCAGCCGGTGAGGCGATCGCGGCCAGGGCCGCGACGGCAAAGGTCACCGAGAGGGCGACGGGCGGCGCCAGCGCCCGGGAGGTCAGCGGACTCGACGGTGCACGAAGGTCGGGGTGGCGGACGACCCACCAGACCTGAGCGAGCGCGAGGAGGCTGATGACCAGCATGTTGCACAGATAGAGGACCGCGGAGTCGGTACGCAGGCGCGTCTCGACGAAGAGCCGCGCGGTGGGAAACGGCAGGAAGACCACCGCCATCAGCCACATCGTGTTGAGGATGAGCAGGGACTCGTCGTAATCGACGAGTTGTTCGTAGAGGTGCCGATGCGTTCGCCAGAACAAGGCGATGACCAGGAATGACACCGCGAAGGAGAGGACATCCCCGACATGCTCGGCGAACAGTTGCGCCACCGACTTCCGGGCCGTGCTCTGATCGGCGAAGTCGACCAGCGGAAGCACCAGCAGGGTCAGGGCGATCGCCACGCCCGCGTCGGTGAACGCGGTTGTCCGCTGCAGCGTACGCTCACGGCGCCGGTGGAGGTCGGGACGTTGCCCTGGGCCGGCGCCGGCTGGTTCCTCGCTCATGCCCTGATTCTGACGAATCGGACACCCTTCGGTTCGGCCGTTTCGCGTCGTGTCTCCCAGGTCGAGGATGCGCGATCATCGCCTCGCCGGTGCGGGCGGAGCCCCACCGACGAGGCGATGACCACGAGATGAGCGGCCTGGCGGACGCCTACTGCGCGGCGACCGTGATCGTCGCCTGGCGGTAGTTGTTACGGGTGTCGTTGCTCGCCGGGTCGTAGTTCTGCTCGATGTTGCCGGCGCTGTCGACCGAGAACCAGCGGAACGTCGTCGTCTCGGTCACGTGGAACACCTGCCCGGGCTCACGGAACTCGGTCGCTTGGTAGCGCGGCGACTCGAGGGTGGGCCGGCTGCCGTCCGTGGTGTAGTAGATGGTGGCCGGCTCGCTCGTCTCGAAGCGTACGTCGACGGGCCCGGCGTACTTCCCGCCACCGGGGACGAGCGAGGACGTCGGCTTCTTGTTGTCCTTGCCCCACTCCGCCGCGATCCGGAACATCTCCATGATCCCGTTGGCGTACTCCATCGTCTCGGAGTGGCCGCTGACGAGGTCCGGCGTCCCCACCCACGGCGGCTGGAACGAGCCGCCCTGCCAGGTGCCGGTGGCCGGGTTGTAGACCGAGCCGCCGACCTCCCAGCCGAAGGCGTAGATCCCGTAGTTGTGGTACAGGTCCTCGCGCACGTTGCCCGCCGAGGAGTAGAGGACGTCCGACGAACCGCCGACGTTCTCCGGCGTGACGACGGTCTGCCGGTGCGCCTTCACCTGAGACAGGATCCGGGAGGCCGACTGCCAGTAGAACGCCTCGTCACCCAGCGGCGGCCGCGGCGTGGTGATCCGCCCGTCCGCGATGTAGGCGCCCGGCTGCCAGAACAGCTGGCCGCCGTTGGAGTGCACCGACATCATGAACTTGATGTTCCGGTACTTCTCGACCAGCCAGATGATGTTCTTCGACTCGGGCTCGGACAGCTTCTCCGGCCCCTGGTAGGTGTCGCTGACGCAGCTGGTCGACCCGCCCGCGTAGCCGTCGTGGCCCGACCCGACCCGGTAGTTCCGGTTCAGGTCGACGCCCCAGGAGTTGCGCCGGGCCGGATCGGCGTTGTCGTCCGCGCAGTGGTTCGTCATGTTCCGGCGCTGCGAGGCGAAGTTGTAGAAGCTGTAGTTCGCCCCGTCGGGGTTGTTCGACAGGATGAGGAAGACGTCGGTGTTGTCGACGATCTTCTTCGTCTCCCAGTCCGACTTGTAGTTGTGCACCAGGCGCTCGGCCGCCTCCAGCGACGTCGTCGCCGGCACCCACTCACGGGCGTGGTCCTGCGCCTGGATCAGCACGCCCGGGTTCCGGCCGTCGCGGTGCTTGCCGATCCGCAGGACGGGGATCGTGGCCGGGCCGCGTGGCACGTCGCCCTCCGGTGCGCCGGCGCGCTTCTGGTCGAGGAAGTCGGTCAGCGCGACCGGACCGGACGTCGGCGCGACGATGCCGGTGCCCGCGTTGGTGCGATACGGGTGCGCCCGGTCGATCAGGCCCTGGGACTGGGTCCGCAGCGCCGTCGCCACCTGGGCGGCCGTACTCGCGAGCCCACCGGAGGCGTCCTTGGCGAGGAGGACGCGGACCGCCTTGCCCGCCACCTCGACCGCGAGCGGAAGGTTGGTCCCCGGCCGGTCCACGAACTCGACGGTGACGTCGTTGCCACCCTCGTGGCCCCACGCCGCCGAGCTGGCGACCACCGCGGCCTGCCCGGTGCCGCCGATCGTGGCCTGTGCCTTGCGCTGGTAGCCGTTGGTCTTGTTCGGCAGGTAGACGATCTCGGCAATGTCCGGGTACTGGCGGGCGATCTCCTCGGCGCGGCGGTAGAGCTGCTGCGGGTGCCGGTAGCCGTCGACGAAGTCCCACTTGTAGGCCGGGTTCGCCGTCAGCGGCGGGGCGCCGTCCTCCAGCCAGTTGGAGACGTAGCCGGTGCCGACGCCGCCGGTCGAGCTCGTGACCCGGATCTGGTTCGGGCGTGCGTCGAGCTTGAACAGGTTCCGGTGGAACATGTACTGACCGGAGTCGACGAACCGGCTCATCGTCCGGGCGGAGCCGAACGACGTGCCCGCGCCCGAGTCGTTCTCGAGCTGCATCGTGACGATCGGGTTCGTCTGCTGTCCTTCGGTGGTCCGCGCCTCGACGTAGAGGAAACCCTGGCCCTTCGTGGTGAACCAGTCGGCGCGGACGATCCGTACCGTCGCCTCGTGGCTGAGCGGCTGGACCGCCTGCGCGCGGCGGGCCGGGCTGACGGGGTCGGCCTCGTCGCTCCATGCGAAGCCCTCGTCGTCGCCGAGGATTTCGACGCCCATCGCCTCGAGTTCGGCGATCTGGCCGGCGGTCAGCACCGCCTCGGCTTCGATGCCGGTCGGCACGCGCCTGAGGCCGTGCTCGAGGTCGAAGCCGGCGGCGACGACCTTGTCCAGCATGTCGGCGCCGCTCAGCTGGATGCGTACGAGGCGTACCTGGTCCGGGCTCTCGAGCTGGGATCGCCCTGAGCCCACCGGTGCTGTCGAGTCCGCGGGATCCGCGCCCGCCGGAGCGGTCGCCATGAGGACGCTCCCCACCAGGGCGGGCAGCGCGAGAAGCGCGATGCGCAGTTGTCTGCGTCGCATTCTTCCCTCCTTTCGTTGGCGGCGTGTGGTTGAGGTGATGGCGGCCCTTGGGTGGGTCGAGCGAGTCCATTCAGGACGATGGCACCGAGCTCGCGATCGGTGCGCCTGGGTACGACGATGGCCGCCGTCGTGAGAGGGATCGGAAGGGCCGTGAGCGAGCCGGCTGCGGTGAGCGTATGTGCGTTATCGGCATCGGTGGATCGCGTGCACCGGATTTGAGCATTACTTGAGGCACCGCGCGACGCTCGGCCGACCCCACCTCGGCGCGCATGTGGAGCGCCTTCGGTGGCGTTTCCTCAACCGGACACCTTCCAGAAGGTGACGCGCTTTCGCCTGTTCCGGACGCTGTCGGGTCGGAGGTCCTCGGACCGCGTACCGCCTCCTCGGCGGCGGCGTGGATCGAGAGGAACAGGATGTCAGCACGCAACAGACGCCCGTGGGCGCAGGCGACGATCGCGATGACCGTGCTCGCGGCGACGGTGAGCGCCGCGCCCGCGAGCGCATCGGCCCCGGCGACAGGTAAGCCCCCGACCAAGCAGGACATCACCGGACAGCACGTCATCCAGCACCGGTTGACGCTGGTCACCGGGGACGTCGTTACCCTGACGGCCCGGCCCGGCGACGACCACCCGGCGATCAGGCTCGACCCGACCGGGCCGTCCCGCGGGACCGCGGAGATCACCCACACCGACCAGGCGACGTACGTCGTACCGCTCGCGGCCAACGAGGCCGTCACGAGCAACGCCGTGGACCTGGCACTCTTCGACGTCGAGGGTCTCGTCGACAGCGGCTACGACGACGCGAGGACCGCCTGGTGGCGCAGGCGGGTTCGCAGGCCACCCCTGCCTTCGCCCTCTACGGCGAGGACGGCGGGGCGCTGGCCCGCCTCGCCGCGTCCCGCGACGTCACCACCGGAGTGAGCGTCTTCTGGAAGCGCCGCGCCGGCAGCTACTACTGGGTGACCAGCGAGGTGCCGACCCGGCTCGGGGCGGTGCAGGAGCAGTGGGTGACCGCCGACCCGAAGCTGCAGGTGCAGAGCGCCGTCGCCCTCGGCGACACCGGGTTCCTCAACTACGAGCAGACCTGGCGCACGTACCAGCCCGGGAGCCACCGCACGGTGGACTGGTTCAAGGTCGTCAACAACCCGAGGATCGACTCGAGCCAGTCGGCGTGGTTCGAGCAGGGCTTCCAGAGCTGGAACAACCAGGCGACCCTGACCCTCGCGGCCCGCCCGTTCGCCGACGGCGATCCCACCCACACCGAGTTCGCCGACTACCGCGACACCTACTCGATGAAGCTCACCCGTGACGGCACCGAGATCGGGCAGGGCAGTTACTGGTACAGCTTCTTCCGGATCCCGAGCGGCAACGCGAAGTACGAGGCCGTGCTCGAGGCCTCTCGATCACTGCCCGGATGGGGCTTCGCGACGCGGTCGACCACGACGTGGAGCTTCGCGGCCGGCGGCAGCACCGCGGCCCACGCGCCGATCTCGATGCCGCAGGTCACCTACGACGTCGACGCCGGTCTGGACAACCGGGTCAAGCCCCGGGTCCCGCAGACGATGACCGTCAACGCCCGGCCCTGGCTGGCCGGCGGCGCGGACGTCGTCGACGTCAAGGTGTGGGCCTCGTACGACGACGGCAGGACGTGGACGGCGCTCACGCTGACGCCGACCGGCACGGCCGGTACGTACGGGGCCGCCTTTACGACGCCGACGGTGGCCGACTCGTCGGGCTACGTGAGCCTGCGGGCCACCGCGACCGACGCCAACGGCCACCGGGTCGAGCAGACCGTCGAAAGGGCGTTCGGCATCGAGCGATGACAGCCTGACAACCCACGCCGCCGATCCACCGCCCGGGCGAGGGGCCCGGTCCCACCGGACCGGGCCCCTCGCCCACATCCCGATCAGGATCGCGCCGGCCAGGTCGCCCGCCACCTGCTGACATAATGCGTCTCGGCCGTCACCAGGCGATCGGCGTTCGCTTCGCGTGCCTGGTCCGGCCGGGAAGCGTGAGGAGGCGGGCAGGTGGCGTCGATGGAGTCCATTTCCGCCGGCGTCGAGGCCAGTCGACGCGGCTGGGTCTGATCCGGACCCGGCGCGGTCATGCACCCTCGCGCCGTTCCGCTAGCCATGGATGGTGGCGGGCTGTGCCGGGCCGGGTGCGGCGACGTCCTCGGCTCGCAGGGCGTGCCCGACCGCGACGGCCCGGTCGCCCGGACGTGGCGTGACCAGACTGACCAGCACGGTGACGACCAGGTTGATCGCCATGGCGATCAGGCCGGGCTCCCAGTCGGGCAGGTGGGTCGCCCAGAAGGTCTTCGCGAACGGGGCGAGCAGCGCGATGAACCCGGTCGTGATGCCGGCCAGGACGCCGATGGCGGTCACCCGCCGCCACAGGAAGGCGAGGAAGACCGCGGGCGCGAGCATCCCGATCGCCGAGTACGCGTAGAGCAGGATGTCGACCAGCGACTCGCTGCGCCCGAGGGTCAACCACACCGCGATGGCGGCGAAGCCGATCATCGAGACCCTGGACAGCAGCAGGGCCGTACGCTCGTTGAGGTTCTTGTGCAGCGGCGCCACGACGTTGCGGGTGAACACGGAGCCGGAGGTCAGCAGCAGGACCGAGCCGGGGGCAAGGGCGAGCAGGAAGCCGGTGCCGGCGACGAGGCCGATCACCCACGCCGGGTACCGGTCGGTGACGAACTGCAGCAGGGCCGCGTTGAGGTTGCCGTCCGCCGGTTTGGTGCCGGCCAGGAGTGCGGCGAAGCCCAGCAGGATGATGAAGAAGTAGGCGAGCGAGTACAGCGGCTGCCAGACCGCGTTGCGGCGGATCGCCTGGCCACTCTTCGCGGCGTAGGACATCTGGAACAGGTGCGGAAACACCCAGTTGCCCAGGGCCACGTTCATCGCCGAGGTCATCAGCCAGACCGGTCCCGTGGGTGACGTGGGGTCGACGCCGGGCAGCTTGCCGATGCCAGGGTGGGCCTGCTCGGCGAGTTTGAACACGTCGAACATGGACGCCGCGCCGACCTTCGCCGCCACCGTCGCGGACAGCAGCACGACGACGAGGACCATCAGGATGTCCTTGACCGCCGCGGCGAAGGCGGCGGAGCGCAGGCCGGCCAGGTAGACGAAGGCGAGCATCACCACCGCCGCGATGATCACCGCTGCCGTCGCCGACATGGTACGGCCCAGTGCCAGCTGCACGATCAGACTGAGGCTGACCAGCTGAATCTGCACGTACACGACGAGGGCCGCGATGCCGACGACACCGGCGACCACACCGAGCCACGGGGCGTCGAACCGGGCCGCGAAGAAGTCGCCCTGCGTGATCAGCCCGTGCTTCCGGCCGGCCCGCCAGATCTTGGGCATCAGCCAGTAGCCGAGCGCGTAGCTCAGGGACACGGAGCAGAAGGCCAGGTACGCCGGCGCGCCGAGCGCCCACGCGTAGCCGGAGATGCCGAGCACCGCGAAGGTGGTGTACACCTCGCCGGCGTTGATGAACCAGAAGACCAACGTGCTGAGCCGTCGGCCGCCGACGGCCCATTCGGTGACGTTGGCGGCGCGGGCGGCCCGCCGGCCGTACCCGACGGCGCCGACCACCGTGCTCAGCACGATCACCAGCACGATCGCGAGGGTCATGCCCGCTCACCCACTCTCGGCTCGGTCGCCGTGGCGAACTGCCGCTCCTCGTCGTCGACCCCGGCGGCCCGGTCGAGGCGGAACACCAGGCCGATGATGATCGTCGTGGCGACGATCCCGAGCATCTGCCAGAGCATCGGGAACGGGATGTGCATCGGCGCCAGCTTGACGTCGTTGACGACGGGCACGAGGGCGACCTGCCAGATGAACGGGATCACGAGCAGCCACCGGTGGACCGTGGATCGACGCGCCGGGGCTTGCTCGGGGGGATCGAGCGATGCCATGACTCTCCTGAAAGTCCGAGCGGCGGTTCGGCCGCCGTCAGCCGCCTGTGCAGCGCTACTGCACGATGAGCCGCGACGCTAGGCCCACCCGGTGGCCTCGTCAAGACCCGCGGATTTCCTAAGTTCCCTGGTTGACGCCACGTCGCGGGGCGCTTACGGTCCAGTGCCAGGCATGCAGTGAGCCTGCATGTGCGGGCCGCGAGACGGGGAAGGGGCGCACGGGTGATCGGCGACCGGTTGCACGAGCTGCGTACCGCGCGCGGCCTGAGCCTGCGCACCCTGGCCGCCGAGGCGGGCGTGTCCGCGACGCTGCTCAGCCAGATCGAGCGGGGCGTGACCGAGCCCAGTCTGGCGACCCTGCGCCGGCTCGCCACGGTGTTCGGCGAGTCGGTCGCCTCGCTCTTCGCCGATCCCGCACCCCTGTCGGTCTGGATCAGCCGGCCGGGGGAGCGGATGACCCTCGGGGCCCCCAACGGGCAGATCCGGTACGAGCGGCTCACCCCCGGCAACGGCCAGCTCGAGGTGCTGCACGCGACCCTCGCCCCCGGCGAGGTCTCCAGCGAGGAGTCGTGGAGCCACCCGTCCCTGGAATGCGCGTTCGTGGTGGCGGGCACGCTGACCGTCGAGGTCGACCGGGCGACGTACACCGTCGCCGCCGGCGAGAGCATCACCCTCGATTCCCGCCAGCCACACCGGTACCGCAACACCTCGGACACCACCACCGAGATCGTGCTGGCCATCAACCCGCCGACGCCCTGAGCCGCGGCACAGCGAGAGGGGAAGCCACATGGCCGACAACGAGCCGGACACCGGGCCCGACGGGGACATGGAGCTCTATGACCTGCGGGTCCGCGTGGACCGGATCGAGGGCCGCTCGGTGTGCGGCATGCAGGTCGGCGACTGGTTCGAGGTCACCAACAGCGCCCACCTTCGGCTGCCCGAGGGCCGCCACTTCTGCGTGTACGCGCTGGCGTCGGTGCTGCCGTTCCTCGCCGCCAAACAGCGGGACCTCGCCGCCGGCGACTGGCTGGCCCAGGATTCGTTGTTCGCCTGTCCGGATCCGGAGGAGCGGTTGATCATGCGGGTGGAGCGCGCCTGCCGGCGCCGGATGAACTCCGCCGACCTGACCTGACAGTGGAGCCGAGGAGTGAAGTGAGCGCAGCAGAGGTCGGCCTGGGCCTGCAGAGCGACAAGCGGGCCGGCGACTACGCACGATTGGCGCGCAGCGCGGAGCGGGCCGGCTTCGACGTGCTGACCGTGTTCAGTGACCTGATGTACCAGCCGCCGATCTTCCCGCTGCTGGAGATGGCCGCCGCGACCGGGCGCGTCCGGCTCGGCGCGGCCTGTCTCAACCCCTACTCGATGGCGCCCTACGAGATCGCCGGCCAGGTCGCCGCGCTCGACCTGGCCTCGCACGGGCGCGCGTACCTCGGGCTCGCGCGCGGCACCTGGCTGGGTGCCGTCGGCATCGACCAGGCCCGGCCGCTGGCCACGCTCGAGGAGGCCGCGCAGGTCGTCTACCGGCTGCTGCGCGGCGACACCGGCGGCTTCGCCGGGCAGGTGTTCCGCCTCGCGCCGGACACCGTCCTGCGCTACCCGGTCCACCGCCCCGATCCGCCACTGCTGATCGGCGCCTGGGGCCCGAAAGGCGCCGCGCTCGCCGGCCGGATCGCCGACGAGATCAAGGTCGGTGGGAGCGCCAACCCCGCCATGGTCCCCGTCATCCGCGACCGGGTACGGGTCGGCGCCGAGCGGGTCGGCCGGCGCGTCGACGACGTCGGGATCGTGTTCGGCGCGGTCACCGTCGTCGATCGCGACGGCCCGGCCGCCCGGTCCAGGGCGCGCACCGAGGTCGCCATGTACCTCGCGGTCGTCGCCGACCTGGACCCCACGGTCGAGCTTCCGAACGACCTGTTGGGCCGGGTGAAAGCCCTCGTCGACGCCGGCGACCACGAGGCGGCCGGCCGCCTCGTACCCGACGACGTGCTCGACCTGTTCGCCTTCTCCGGCACCCCCGAGCAGGTGGCCGCCCAGGCGCAGGCCCTTATCGACGCCGGGGTGCGCCGGGTCGAGTTCGGCACCCCGCACGGGCTCGAGGACCAACGCGGGGTGGACCTGCTCGGCAGCGCGGTGCTGCCCATGCTCCGTCGCTAGCCACCGCTGCCGCGGTGGCTGCCCGGCAGGAGGCCGGCTAACCGGCGATCACCCCGCACTCCATCCCGCGCGGTCGTCGCGAACCACCCGGCCGCCCTTCATGATCCAGCGCACCCCACGGAACGCCGAGGTGTCCCGGGACGGGTCGGCGTCCATGACGATCATGTCGGCGTACCGGCCGGGCTCTACCGTGCCGAGGTCGGCCTCGGCGCCCAGCCACCGGGCCGGGCCGAGGGTGCCGGCGTACAGGGCGCGGGCCGGGCCGATGCCGGCCTCGGACATGTACTCCAGCTCCCGGACCGAGGCGCTGGTGCCTTCGAAGCTCCAGAACGGGGGCATGTCGCTGCCGAGCAGCACCTCCACCCCGGCCTTCACCGCCATGACATAGCTCTCCAGATGGCGCGGGCCGGCATCGAGCGATCGCTGCTGCATCCAGTCCGGGACGCCCAGCTCGTCGAAGAACTCCTTGCATCGGGTGACCAGCAGGGTGGGCACGAGTGCGGTGCCCCGCTCGGCCATGTCGGCGGCGATTTCGGGGGTCAGTTGGTAGCCGTGTTCCACGCAGTCCAGACCGAGCCGTACCGCTTCGCCGATGACGGATGCCGGTCCGGCATGCGCGGTGACTCGCCGGCCCCACGCGTGCGCCGTCTCGATCACCGCGGTCATCTCGTCGGCGAACAGTTGCGGCGTGTGGATGGCCTCGTGCTCGCCGGCGATGCCGCCGGAGATCATCACCTTGATCAGGTCGGCACCCGCCCTGATCTGGCTGCGTACCCCGCGGCGGAACCCGTCCGCGCCGTCGCACTCCAGGGTGTCGCCGCCCTCATGGCCGTGTCCGCCGGTGCACACCAGGGCTCGGCCGGCGGTGAAGATGCGCGGCCCGAGCACCCGCCCCGCCTGGATCGCGCGGCGTAGCGCGAAGTCGGCATGGTCCTTCTCGGCGACGCAGCGGACCGTGGTCACTCCGCTGAGCAAGGTGCGCCGGGCTCCGTCGGCCATGTAGAGGGCCAGCTCGTGCGCGTTCATGCTCTTCACCTCGTCCCCGCCCTGACCGGGCAGGGACAGCGACAGGTGGGTGTGCATGTTCACCAACCCGGGGGTGAGGTAGCCGCCGGCCAGGTCGATGAGTGACGCGTCCCCGTGGTCGCGTGCCATCGGGATCACCTTTGAGGCCGGGCCCACCGCAGCGATGCGGTCACCCTTGACCAAGACCGCGGCGTCGCTCAGCGGCGCGGCTCCGTCGGCGGCTCGGCCGTCGACGACGGTGCAGTTGACCAGTACGGCGGAGCCCGGTGACCCGTGGTCCATGTCCGCACCCCTCAGCGTCGTGTGGCCGTCGAACCCGCGTACGCGTCGAACCCCCCACCCACATTCGCCTCCGAGCGCAAAATGTGGGAACGTTTGCGCAGCGGGCGCGGAAGCAGCATAGCCAGCGGCACCGAGGCGCGCCATAGCCGTGGAATCATGGCGCGGTGCCGGGAGAGGACGGCGTGGTGGTGGACCTTCGCCAGGTCGCGGCGGTGAGCGGGGTTTCCCTCAGCACGGCCTCCCGGGCGTTGTCCGGGTCGGGGCGGGTCAGCGACACCACCCGGCAACGGGTCCGCCGGGTCGCCGAGGACCTCGGCTATCGCCCCAACGCCCTCGCCCGCGGCCTACGCACGAGCCACTCGCGGCTGGTGGGCCTGGTCGTCACCAACCTGGTGAACGCGTCGTTCCACACCATCGCCGAGGTCGTGCACAACCGGCTGAAGGTCGCCGGGTACCACCTGGTCCTGTGCATCACGGGAGGCGACGCCGAGGAGGAGCGGGCGTACGTGGAGACGCTGCGCGACCACAACGTCGACGGCGTCATGGTGGTGGGATCCGATCCCGCCGCCATCGAGCAGTTGCGGCGCACCGGCATCCCCACCGTCCATCTCGCCCGGCAGCCTCGGAACCCCGCCGGAGACTGCGTGCTGGGAGCCGACCTCGAAGGCGCTCGTGAGGCCACCCGCCACCTGCTGGGCCTCTCCCATCGGCGGATCGCCCTGGTGGCCGGTCCATCGACGGTGACCTCGGGCTACGAACGGTTCGCCGGCTACCGGCTCGCCCTCGACGAGGCCGGCGTGCCCTGCCGGGACGAGCTGATCTTTCAGGGGCCACTGGAGCCGGCCTCGGGCGCGGAGGCCGTCGCGCGACTGCTCGCCCTTCCCGGGCGACGGCGGCCCACCGCCGTGCTGGTGACCAACCACGAGGCGGCCTTCGGGCTGCTGCCGGCGCTGCGCGAGCGCCGGGTACGGATTCCCGACGACCTGAGCGTGCTCTGCTACGAGGACGCGGATCTGCTGCGGTGGTGGGACCCGGCGATCACGGTGATGAACAACAACGCCGCCCGGATGGGTGAGCTCGCGGTGAACATCCTGCTCGAACGGATCGCCGCGAAGGCGGACGCCGACGCCGCCGCGTGGACCGAGTACCGGGTCGGCGCGCAGCTGGTGGTCCGCGATTCCTGCGTCGTCGCCAAATCGTGACGTCC
The DNA here is from genome assembly GCF_026013475.1 of Micromonospora yasonensis. Lineage (GTDB taxonomy): Bacteria > Actinomycetota > Actinomycetes > Mycobacteriales > Micromonosporaceae > Micromonospora > Micromonospora yasonensis. Next base: position 44,724 of record NZ_JAPDPH010000014.1, read on the forward strand.
CGGCCGGCGAGAGGGCTCTTGACAGCGGCTCCGGCGGTGGCGCAAGTTGTGGAAACGTTTGCTCACGGCGGCCCGGACACCCGCCCGGCAATCCTTCTGTAGTCCGGCCCTTTGGAGGCCCGCATGAAGATCCGGTCTGCCGGGGCGCTCGCAGTTGCCCTGGCGCTGGCGGGCTCGCTCGCGGCGTGCGGCGGCGGCTCGACCTCCTCGTCGAACAGCCAGCAGGCTGGCGGCACCCTCGTCATCGACAACGCGTTCCAACTCAAGACCGCCGACCCCGGCCGCACCTTCGAGCCGACCGGGTTGATGATCCACCACGCGATGTACGACACGCTGCTCACCTTCAAGGGCAGCGACGTGAAGAAGCCTGTTCCCGACCTCGCCGAGTCCTACACGCCGTCCGCGGACGGCAAGACCTACACGTTCAAGCTCCGTACCGACGCGAAGTTCTCCGACGGTTCGCCGGTGACCTCGGCCGACGTCGTCTTCTCCCTCAACCGGGTGAAGAACCTCAAGGGCAACCCGTCCTTCCTGATGGACGGCCTCACGGTCACCGCCCCGGACGCGAACACCGTGGTGATCACCAGCGACAAGCCCAACGCCGCGGTGCCGTTCATCGTGCCGAACCCGGCACTGGGCATCCTGAACTCCAAGGTGGTCAAGCAGAACGGCGGCAGCGACGCCGTCGGCGCGGACAAGTCCGACACCGCGGAGGCCTTCCTCAACGCCAAGTCGCAGGGCAGCGGGCCGTACGTCCTCGACAGCTACAGCACCACCACCCAGGTGGTGCTGACCGCGAACGAGAAGTACTGGGGTCCGAAGCCGAAGTACGCCAAGGTCGTCATCCGCAACGTGCAGGCCAACGTGCAGCGGCTCAACGTCGTCAAGGGCGAGTCGCAGATCGCGGTCGACCTCTCGCCGGACCAGGCGAAGGGCCTCGACCAACTCCAGGTCGTCAGCGGCGCCTCGCCCAACGTGTTCTTCCTGTTCACCAACAACAACCCGGCGATCTCCAAGACCACGAGCAACCCGAAGTTCCAGGAGGCCGTCCGGTACGGCATCGACTACAAGGGCCTGGTCGACCTCGCCGGCGAGGGAGCAGTCCAGACGCCGGGCATCGTGCCGTCGATGTTCCTCGGGTCCCTGTCGAGCGGTGACGCGGTCACCCGCGACGTGGACCGGGCGAAGGCGGCGTTGGCGGCATCCGGCCTGTCGAACCCCACCGTGTCGCTCAGCTACCCCAGCGACGTCCAGGTCAACGGGCTCAACTTCGGGGACCTCGCCGCTCGGGTGCAGGCCAACCTCAAGGATGTCGGCATCACGGTGAACCTCGCCCCCGCGTCCGTGCAGGCCGCGCTGGACACCTACCGGGCCGGCAAGGAGGAGATGGGGCTGTGGCAGTGGGGCCCGGACTACCCCGACCCGAGCGACTACCTCAACTTCCTGCCCGGCCAGCTCGTCGGTCTACGCGCCGGCTGGGCCAAGGGCGCCGACCCGCAGTTGGAGACGCTGGGCCAGCAGGCCGCCACGACGATCAACGACGACCAGCGCGCCCCGCTCTACATGCAGATCCAGCAGTCGATGAACAAGTCGGGGCCGATCATGCCGCTGATCCAGTCGGCGCAGATCCTCGTCAGCGCGAAGTCGGTCAAGAACCTGCAGTCCAACGCCGTCTGGCTGGTCAACATCCGTGAGCTCGGCTGACCAGACCGCCGCTTCGTCCGCAGCGGGCCGGCAACGGCCGGCCCGCTCCGGGCGGGGCGTGCTGCGGTTCCTCGCCCGGCGTATCGGCGCCGCCGCGCTGCTGTGCGTCGGCATCACGCTGGTCTCGTTCATCCTGACCCAACTGGTTCCCGGTGACCCGGCCGCGGCGAACCTCGGCCAACGGGCCATCGCCGACCCCGCCGCCGTCGACGCGTTCCGCAGCAAGTACGGCCTGGACAAGCCCCTGCCCGTGCAGTACCTGACCTATCTCGGCAACGTGCTGCGCGGCAACCTCGGCGAGTCCCAGCAGAGCCACCGGGCGGTCGCGCAGGACCTCGCCGAGTACGTGCCGGCGACCATCGAGCTCGCGCTCTTCGCGATCGTGCTGTCGCTGCTGGTCGGCGTCGCCTTCGGTGTCCTCGCGGCGATCACCCGGGACCGCTGGCCCGACCAGGTGCTCCGGGTGGTGAGCCTCGGCGGGGTGTCGATGCCGACGTTCTGGGTCGCGCTCGTGGCGTTCTACCTGCTCTTCTTCAAGTTCGGCCTGCTGCCCGGCGGCGGGCGGCTCGACCCCGGCATGAACGCCCCACCCCACGTCACCGGCTTCTACACCGTCGACGCGGCCCTGGCCGGGCAGTGGGACGTCTGCTCGTCGGCCGCACTGCACCTCGTGCTTCCGTCGCTCGTGCTGGCCGTCTACACCGTCGGCATGCTGATGCGCTTCACCCGCGCGTCGATGCTGGAGATCCTCGGCAACGACTACGTGCGGGCGGCCCGGGCCAAGGGGCTGCCCGAACGGGTCGTCATCGTGCGCCACGTGCTGCGTCCCGCCCTGGTCGCCATCATCACCGTGGCCGGTGTCGCCTTCGGCAGCCTGCTGTCCGGGGCGGTCCTCGTCGAGAACATCTTCTCCTGGCCCGGCCTCGGCCAGTACGCGTACCGCAGTGCGGTCAACCTCGACCTGCCGGCCATCATGGGCGTCAGCGTCGTGGTCGCGGCCGTCTACATCGTCATGAACCTGCTCGTCGACCTCCTCTACGGGGTCATCGACCCGAGGATCCGGCTGACATGACCGTCACCGACCCCGCACGGGTGGACCTGCCCGTCAGCACTCGCCGCGACCGCGCCGCCGTCCGGTCACCCTGGCGGCAGCCGCTCGCGATCGTCGGCGCCGCACTCGTCGTGCTGTGGGTGCTGGTCGCCCTCCTCGCCCCGCTGCTGGCGCCGCACGGGCCGCTCGACCAACTCGCGCCGAAGCTGCAGGCGCCCTCCGGCGAATACCTCTTCGGCACCGACGAACTCGGTCGCGACGTGTTCAGCCGGGTCGTCTACGGTTCCCGGATCTCGCTGCCACTGGCCTGCCTGCTGGTCGTGCTCGCCACGGTGCTCGGCGCCGTCGTCGGCACGATCGCCGGCTTCTTCGGCGGGTGGGTGGACAGCATCCTGATGCGCCTGGCCGACCTGGTGTTCGCCTTCCCCGGCATCATCCTGGCGATGGCGGTCGCCGCGGCACTCGGGCCGCAACTCCGCAACGCCGTGCTGGCGGTGGTCGTGGTGTCCTGGCCCTCGTACGCGCGCCTGGTCCGCGGCCTCGTGCTGTCCGCCCGCAACTCCGAATACGTGGCCGCCAGCCGGCTGCTCGGCTCGTCCGCGTTGCGGACGATGCTCGTCGACCTGCGACCCAACATCGCCGGACCGGTGCTCGTGATGGCCGCCCTCGACGTCGGCAACGCCGTCCTGCTGCTGTCGGGCCTGTCCTTCCTGGGACTCGGCGCCCAGCCGCCGGCCGCCGAATGGGGCGCCATGGTCGCCGCCGGCGCCGCCAACTTCGACCGGTGGTGGATCGGGCTCTTCCCGGGCCTCGCCATCCTCACGGTCGTCCTCGCGTTCAACTTCGTCGGCGACACCCTGCGTGACGCCCTTGACCCGCGCACCGCGCGCGCCATCAGGGACTGACATGGGCGCACTCCTCGAGGTCGAGAACCTCACCGTCTGGCTCGCCACCCGGCGCGGGCCGCAGAAGGCCGTCGACGACGTCTCGTTCCACGTCGACGCCGGCGAGATCTTCGGGCTCGCGGGCGAGAGCGGCAGCGGCAAGACCATGACGGCCATGGCCCTGCTCGGCCTGCTGCCACACGCCGCCCGTACCAGCGGACGCGCGGTGTTCGACGGGCGCGACCTGCTGTCGATGTCCGCCAAGCAGCTGCGCTCCGTGCGTGGGCGGCACATCGCCATGGTGTCGCAGGATCCGTCGACCAGCCTGCATCCGATGCTCACGGTCGAGACGCAGCTGACCGAGCACATGCGCCACCACCTCGGACTCGGCAGGTCCGAGGCGCGCGGCCGCGCCACCGAGCTGCTCGCCACGGTCCGGATACCCGACCCGGAACGGGCGTTGTCGGCCCATCCCGCGCAGTTCTCCGGCGGCATGCGCCAGCGCATCGCCATCGCGGTGGCGCTGGCCTGCCAGCCACGCCTGCTGCTGGCCGACGAGCCCACCACGGCGCTCGACGTCACCGTGCAGGCGGGCATCCTGCGGCTGCTCGACCGGCTCCGCCGCGAGCAGGACCTCGCCGTCGTGGTGATCACCCACGACCTCGGCGTGATGTCCGCCGTGACCGACCGGATCTGCGTCATGTACGGCGGCCGGCTCGCCGAGACCGGCCCGCGGCAGGACGTGCTGAACCAGCCCCGGCACCCGTACACGCGAGGGCTGCTCGACGCGCTGCCGCATCCCGAGGGCGGGGCGGCGGCGCTGCGACCCGTCCCGGGCAGCCCTCCGCCGCTGGGCCGGGTACCCGAGGGGTGCCCGTTCCACCCCCGCTGCGGGTTCGCGCTCCCGAGTTGCCGGACCGAACGCCCGGCGCCGGTCCTCGTCGGCGAGGCACACACCTCGGCCTGCCCACCCGATCCGCTGGGAGGCGCCGCGTGAGCGTCCTGTTGGAAGCGACCGGACTGGCGGTCGAGTACCACCGGCGTGGCGGTCCGACCGTACGCGCCGTCGACGGCGTCGACCTGCGGCTGAACCGCGGCGAGATCCTCGGCCTGGTCGGCGAGTCCGGCTGCGGCAAGTCGACGCTGGGGCGCGCCGTGGTGGGGCTGCTGCCCGCGGCCGCCGGCGAGATCCGCTTCGCCGGCCACCCGGTCGCCCCGCTCGGCCGGCGCAGGCGACCTCGGCAACTGCGCGGGCTGCAGATGGTCTTCCAGGACCCCTACGCGTCGCTGAACCCGCGGCGGCGCGTCGGCGAGCAGATCGCCGACGGGTACCTCCTCGGCGGGGTCGCCCGCGCCGAGACGGTACGCCGAACCGGCGAGCTGCTCGAGCGCGTCGGACTGGCGGCGGACGCGGCCAGCCGCTACCCGCACGAGTTCAGCGGCGGCCAGCGCCAGCGCATCGCCATCGCGCGGGCACTGGCGACCGACCCGAGCTGCATCATCGCCGACGAACCGATCAGCGCACTGGACGCATCGGCGCAGGCGTCCGTGGCCAACCTGCTCGTCGCGCTCGTCCGCGAACTCGACATGGGCATGGTGTTCATCTCGCACGACCTGTCCGTGGTACGGCAGATCGCCGACCGCACCGCGGTCATGTACCTCGGTCGCGTCGTCGAGGTCGGACCCACCCAGCAGCTCTGGTCGGCGCCGGCGCACCCGTACACCCGTGCGCTGATCGCCGCCGTGCCGCGCGCCGACGGGGCCGGCGTCCTGCCGGTCGAGTTGCCGGGCGACGTTCCCGACCCGGCGCGGCCCCCGACCGGCTGCCGTTTCCACCCGCGCTGCCCCCTCGCGCGGCCGGAGTGCGTGCGCCACGATCCGCCGCTCGTCGCCCTGTCCGGGGATCGGGCGGCCGCGTGCGTGCTGCAGAACGCCGGCGAACCGGCGCGTCCGCTCGGGGAACTGGACCCGGCGGCGTCGCCGGCGCAGAAGTAACGGTCACCAGAGGTAAGGGAGGCACGGCGTGAGCGCAGCGGCGACATCGGTTCTGGCCGGTCTGACGCAGCAGTTCTGGGCCTGGCGGCTGGCTCGCGCACCGCGTACCCGCGACGACATCCCCCGGGTCCCCCGGCCCGCTGGCTGGCGCCCGCTGTGGGATGCCGCGACCGTCGCCGACGACCTGCGCTTCGTGACCGACATCGAGCGCCGGTGCGGCGCCGTCGCCGGATCGGACGACCCGCGGGTGGAGGTACCGCGACGGCTGCTCGCGTCGGCGACCGCACGGGTGCGCTGGGAACTGGAGATCGTCCGTAGCTGGCAGCGCGACCCGTGGTTCTACCTCGACCAGACCGTCGGCCACATCTTCGACGCGCTGCTGTCGCCCGACCCGTTCGACGCCGCGCGCAGCGCCGACATCGTCGAGCGGCTCCGGTGGATCCCCGCCACCCTGGACACCGCCCGGGGCAACCTCGCCGGAACCGGCATCCGCGAATTCACCGAACTCGCGCTGGGTGACAGCGCCGACGCGCCGCAGCAGCTTCGCACCGCCATCGACCTGTTGGCGCCGCTGCTCGCCGCCGAATGGCGCGACGCCGCCCGGTCTGCCGCCGCGGAGGCCGCACAGGCGCTCGCCGAATGGCGGTCCTGGCTGATCGACCGGCTGCCGACGTTCTCGCCGCATCAGCCGGTCGGCCCGGAGGCCTTCGGATTCTTCCTCCACCGCGTCGCGCTGCTGCCGTACTCGACCGCGGAGATCCTTGCGCTCGCCGCGCAGGAGCGAGACCGCGCCGAAGCGTTCGAGCTGTTCGAACAGGCCCGGTCCGGGCCCCCGCGATGGCCGGCTCCGCCGGCGAGCGCGCAGGAGCAGTCCGAGTCGGAGCGGGTCGCCGAGCATCAGGTACGCGCCTTCTACGAGGACCGCAACCTGCTCTCGCAGCCGGCCACCCTGCGGCACTACCGCAACCTGCCGCTTCCCGCCCACCTGGCGCCGCTGCGCTGGCTCGGCGTCACCGACGACCTCACCGACGAGCACCGACTCGACCGCGACGGCGTCAGCTACGTGCCGCCGCCCGGTCCTGACCTGCCGTACTTCTACCGCGCCAACGCGGCCGACCCGAGGGCCGGCATCATCCACGAGGGGGTGCACTACCAGCAGCTCGCGCTGACCTGGCGGCACCCCGAACCGGCCCACCGGCAGTTCTACGACTCCGTGCCGAACGAGGGGATCGCGTTCTACCACGAGGAGATGGTGCTGCAGGCCGGGCTGTTCGACGACGCGCCGCTGACCCGCGCCATCGTCTACAACTTCATGCGGTTGCGGGCGATCCGCGTGGCGGTGGACGTCAAGCTGGCGCTCGGCGACATCGACATCGACACCGCCGCCGCGATGCTGCGGGACCTCGTACCGGTCGACCTCGAAACCGCCCGGCAGGAGGCCGCCTTCTTCGCGGCCACGCCCGGGCAGGGGCTGTCGTACCAGGTCGGCAAGGTACAGGTGCTGCGCCTGCTGGCGGACGCGGCGCGGCGGGACCGCGACGGGTTCGACCTGCGCGCCTTCCACGACGCCCTGTGGGCCGACGGCAACCTGCCCATCGCGGTGCAGCGGCTGCAGATGCTGGGCGACCCCGGCGACCTCACGCGCGCCGACGCGCGCGCCGACGCCGCCGTCGACATGCGGCGCCTCGCCGAGGAACTCCTCACCGCCATCACGACCGGTGACGTCGACCGCGTCGACGAGCTCTACGCCGACGACGTCCGGGTGTGGCACAACTTCGACGGCATCGAACGGGACAAGGCGGAAAGCCTCGACGCGGTGCGCCGGATCGCCGCGCACTACGACGGCTTCCACGCCACCGACGTGCGCATCGACGTTGTGCCGGACGGCTACGTCCAGCGCTGCGTGTTCCGCGGCCGCGAGCGCAGCACCGGCGCCGAGCTCGCCGTCGACGCCATGATGCGGGTCGAGGTGCGGCACGGGCGGGTGGTACGGATCGAGGAGTACACCGATCCGGCCCAGGGCAGCACGCCCGAACCCGACACCGCGTCCGCTGGCGTCGGCACGGCCGCGCCCGGGCCACGGTTCCGCGACGGTACCGGCTGGGAGGAGGCGGCCGGTTACTCCCGCGCCGCCCGGCAGGGCACCAGCATCGCGGTCAGCGGCACCACCGCGCACGGCCCGGACGGCGCGGCGCTGCACCCCGGCGACACGTACGCCCAGACCGTCGAGTGCCTGCGCCGGGCAGTGGCGGCGGTGGAGAAACTCGGCGGCGCGCGGACCTCCGTGCTGCGCACGCGCCTGCTGCTCGCGCCCGAAGCGGACTGGCAGGAAGCGGCACGCGCGCACGCGGAGGTGCTCGGCGACGTGGCACCGGCGAACAGCACCTACGTCGTCGGCTCGCTGATCGGGCCCGGCTTCCTCGTCGAGGTCGAGGTCGACGCGGAGGCCGTCAGCTGATGACCTACTCGCTACGGGTCAACAACGACCTCGACGTCGCCACCCTCGTCGACCTCGCGCAGCGTGCCGAGCGGTACGGCTTCGACCAGCTGTGGGTTTCCAACGACCTGTTCCTGCGCTCCGCGCCGGTGCTGCTCGGGGTGCTCGCCGCGAAGACGGAACGGCTGAAGCTCGGCGTCGGGATCATGAACCCGTACTCCGTGCACGTGGCCGAGATCGTGATGATGGCAGGGACCATGCAGGAGGCCACCGGTGGCCGGTTCCTGCTCGGCGTCGCGGCCGGCTCGGCCGAGTTCCTCGCCTGGGCGGGGCTGGAGCGGCCACGGCCACTGACGAAGACGGCGGAGACGGTCCGGGTCGCCCGAACCTTGCTCGGCGGCGGCGACGTCGACGGCAAGCTGCCGGACTGGTTCGGGCCCCTGTCGCAGCTGCGCTTCTCGCTGACCGACCGGGTACCGGTGTACGTCGGCGGGATGAGTCCGAAGATGTTGCACATGGCGGGCCGGCTGGCCGACGGGGTGCTGCCGTTGCTGTACCCGCCGGAGCACTTCACGCAGGCACGCGCGCAGGTGATGCGTGGCGTGCGGGAAGCCGGCCGGCAACCGTCCGACGTCGACATCCCCGCCTGCTTCTGGGTGTCGGTCGCGGACGACCCCGACGCCGCCCGGCTCGCACTGGCGGCCAAGATCGCCTACTACGGACCGTCCTTCGCGCCGTACCTGCTGGCCCGGGCCGGCCTCGCCGTCGAGGACTTCGGCCCGCTCACCACCGTCCTGGAGCGCGAGGGTCTCGCCGCCGCCGCACGGCTCGTCGACGAGAAGATGCTGGCGCTCGGCATCACCGGGAGCGTGGCGCAGGTGGTCCAGCGCTGCCGGTCCCTACGGGCCATGGGCGCCACTCACCTGTCGTTCGGGCCACCGCTGGGTCCGGACGTGCGCGAGGCGCTCGATGTGCTGGGCAGCGAGGTGTTGCCGGCCCTCGCGACAGGTGGAACATGACCTGCCCGTGCGCGCCCCCACGGAACAGCAGCGGTGACATCACGACCGGGCGGCCGCCCGGCGGCGAGTGACCGCGACGCGCGGGCTGCCGCCCGTCGCCGTCACACCACGCCCGGCACCAGCTCGGGTGCGCCCCAGCCGTCCGGTACGGGCAGGCCGGCCTCCCGTCGGGCCATGATGGCCGCGCCGACCTGGGCGGCCTGGGCGCCGAAGGCGGAGCGCAGCACCGGGGGCGGGGTCCGCCAGGCGAGAGCCGCGTGCAGGGCGGCGCGTACCGGGTCGAGGAACTGCGCGCCCGCCTCGGCGAGCCCACCGCCGAGCACGATGCGGGCCGGGTCGAGGGTCAGGGTGAGCGTGGCCAGGGCGGTGCCCAGGGCCTGGGTCGCGTCGTCCCAGACGGCGCGGGCCACCGGGTCGGTGGCCACCGCGTCGGCGATGGCTCGGCTGTCCAGCCCGGGTGTTCCGCCGAGCCGGGCGTAGCGGCGGGCCAGACCGCCGGCGGAGGCGTACACCTCCAGGCATCCCCGCTGGCCGCAACTGCACGGCTCGCCACCGGGGTAGACCGGCATGTGGCCGACCTCGCCGGCCGAGCAGGTCGCGCCCGGCACCGGCGCGCCGTGCACCACCACCGCCGCGGCGATGCCGGTGCCCAGCGGCAGCAGCAGGAAGTTGTCCAGTCCGGTGGCCGCTCCGGCCACCGCCTCGGCGACGCCGGCCGCCCGCGCGTCGTGTCCGACCGCCACCGGCAGTCCGAGGTCGTCTCCGACGAGGGCGCGCAGCGGCACGTCGCGGAAGCGAAGGTTGGCGGCGTACCGCACCACCCCGTCGACCTCGTCGACGAGGCCCGGCGTGACCACGCCGATCGCGGCGGGGGTGGGGCCCAGCGCGACCGCGTCGTCGCGCAACTGGCGGCACAGGGCCCGGACCGCCTCGACCGGGTCGTCGTCCGCCCGGGAGGGCACGACGAGCGAATGCCGGAACTGGCCGTCCGCGTCGACCACGGCCCCCTTGATGGTCGTCCCCCCGACGTCGACGGCGAGGACGCACCGGCCTTCGGGCTGGGTCACGCGATCACCCGGTCACCACGGTGAGGTCCGCGGTGAAGTCGCGGTCCAGGGGAAACACCGGGCGCACCACATTCTGGTACGGCAGCCGCACCAGGTCCTGGTCGACGCCGCCCGGCGTCAGCGCGAGCAGCCAGTCGCCGGCCGCGTCGAACAGTTCGGGCTCGAGATAGCCGATCTTCACCACGACGAGATCCACCGCGTCGACCGCGATCCCCAGCCGGGCGTACGAGTCCAGCAGGCGGTACTGCATCCGGCGGGAGGTGACGAAGACGCTCAACCCGCCCACCCGTACGCTGACGCACCGCCCGCCGTCGGGATCGTCGGCGACCGCCTCCAGGATTCCGTCGAGGGGGAGTGGGCCCGGGTCCCGGGAGTCGATCCGCCCGCCGACCGTCACCCGGACCGGAGAGCCGAGCGGCTGGTCGGCGATCTGCGCGACGGCCTGCGGGTCGACCAGCGAGGCGAACACGGCACGGTGCGAGCCGTCGCGGATCTCGGGGCGGGCCAGCATCCGCTCGAGGGCGAAGGTGACGTCGTCGGCGCCGCCGGCGCCAGGGTTGTCGCCCGAGTCGCTGATGAAGAACGGTCGCCGGGCCGGATCGGCGACCGCGGCCAGGGCGGTGTCGAGGCACTCGTCCATCGAGCCGGTGGGGGCGACGAAGGCGAACTCGTCGCGGGCCGCCCAGAAGTGCCCGCCGAGCTCACGGGCCGCCTCGGCGGTGGTGGTGGCATCGGTGCCGGTGACGACCACCGCGCCGCGGCAGCGTGGCTGGTCGGCCCAGGCGAACCCGATCCAGATCGCCGCGTCCACGATGCCGTCCCGGGCCTCGACCTCGGGAATCCTCGCGTAGAGGCCCCGGGCCGGTTCCTCGCGGGTGCTGGTCATCTCGCCCGGCAGCAGGATCGGCACGTGGACCAGGGCCTTGTGCGGACGCTGCTGCCGGCGCAGCGCCTCGACCAGGTTCCGGGCGGCGCGCTCGCGGGTCTCCCACACGTCGACGTGCGGGGCGGTGCGGTAGCAGGTGAGCAGGTCGCAGGCGTCGAAGAGCACCTGCGAGACGTTGCCGTGCAGATCCATCGCGGCGGAGATGAACGGCTCCGGACCGATCACCGATCGGATGGCGGTGACCAGGTCGCCCTCCGCGTCGTCGTGCCCGACGACGCTCATCGCGCCGTGGATGTCCAGCAGCATGCCGTCCAGCGGGCCGGCGACGCCGAGCTTCTCCACCATCTCGGTGGCCCAGGCCTGGTAGGTCGCCGGGTCCACCGCCCCGCCGGGCAGGGCGCGGGCGTGCACCAGCGGGATCCACTCGACGTCGGCCGCCCAGGGCTGGGCGGGGGAGAGCCAGTCGTATCGCGCCAGCAGCGCGTCCCCCCGAGTGACCTCGAAGTCGTCGGCGGTGCTCAGGTGGGGGGAGAACGTGCTGGACTCGATGTGGATGCCGCCGATGGCGACGCGGAGGGGACGGGGCACGGGTGTTGCTCCTCAGGAAAGTCGTACGTCGGCCGTCGTGCGCAGCAGGTGCCCGAGGCCGACCAGGGCCGCATCCGGGCCCGCGACGCTGGCTTCGATGGTCAGGGACTGGGTCATGGACGGTAGGCAGCGCTCGTAGAGCATTCCCCGGGTCGCGGCCACGTAGACGTCGAGGCTGGACAGTGCGCCGCCGATGACGACGGCGTCGGGGTTGAGGAAGTTGACCAGGCCGGAGAGCGCCACCCCGAGCAGCCGGCCGGCCTGGCGGACCATCGTCACCACGGTCGGGTCGGCGTCGCTGGCCGCCGCCATGATGTCCCGGACCGTGGTGGCCGAGGAGCCCTGCTCGGCCAACTGGCGGGCCAGGGCGGCGCCGCTGGCAACGGTCTCCAGGCAGCCGCGGCTGCCGCAGGAGCAGACCCGCTCACCGCTGTCCGCCACGCGTACGTGGGTGACGTCGCCGCTGAGGCCACGGCCGCCGCGGAAGACCTGACCATCGCTGACCAGGCAGGCGCCGATGCCGGTGCCGGCCTTGACGTAGATCATGTCGCCGGACTCCTGGCCCCGGGTGACGTACTCGCCGATCGCCGCCGCCTTGGCGTCGTTCTCGACGACCACCGGCACCTGGAACCGCTCGGCGAGGTGGGGCCTGGCGTCGAAGCCGCTCCAGCCGGGCATCCGGGCCGGGCCGACCAGCCGCCCGTCGGGGAACGCGACCGGACCCGGTAGGGCGACGCCGACCCCGAGTAGCTCCTGGCCGGGCGCGGACGCCGCCTGGAGCCGCGCGAAGGCCGCGGCGACGACCTCGAAGACCTCTTCCGGGCCGGCGGCGATGTCGATCGCCACCTCCTCGGTGGCCACCAGCTCTCTGCCGGGCGCGCACAACCCCACCCGGGCGTGCCTGCCGCCCAGCTCCGCGACGGCGAGGACCCCCTTCGTCTCCCGCAGGCGCAGGATCCGCGGCCGTCGCCCACCGGTGGACCGGCCCACCCCCTCCTCCAGGATGACGCCCTCCTCGAGCAGCCGGCGCACCACCGTGGTGACGGTCGAGGGGGCGACCTGCAACGCCTCGATCAGGTCGGCGCGCGAGGTTGCCGCGCCGCTGGCCAGCAGGCTGAGCGTCTGGTCGCGCAGGGTGGCGGAGATCGGTGGTTCCAAGATGTCTCTCCTTGTTCGGGCGGTCCTCCGGCGCCGCCCAGTGTCGCAGTGCCAAAGCCTGGTTGCGCTCCGGAGTCCACGCGAAGAGCATCGTTCGATGCTTCGCCGACTTTGATCGTACCCCGACGAAAGTCGCCGAACAAAGAGGTTAATTTTCGTTGACTCCAAACTTCGGTGCGGATACATTCTCCGCGTCGACGACGAGGAGCAGCACCAGGCGGCTGGACGCGCGCTGCGCCGCCGGCGCCCGAAGACGCGGGCACGTGCAGAAAATCGAGGAGATTCATGAGGAGCAGATTTCCCCGGCGCGCCGTCCGCGGCGCGTTGGCGGTAGCCAGCGCGGTCGCCCTCGGGGCCGGCCTGGTCGCCTGCGGTGGCGGCAGCGGTTCGTCGAAGGACGGCGGGAGCCAGGGCAAGGACACGGCGACCGTCGCCTTCCGTACCCCGAACTGGATCCTGCCGATCTCGGCGCCCGGCTTCACCCAGGGCGAGAACGCCATCTTCGGCCAGGCGCTGTACCGGTCCCTGTACCAGTACAAGTTGGACGGCACGGCGCAGTACAACATCGATCCGCAGCGCTCGATGGCCGAGCCGCCGGTGGTCAGCAACGGCGGCAAGACCCTGACCATCACGCTGAAGGACAACACCTGGTCCGACGGCAAGCCCGTCACCACCAAGGACATCCAGTTCTGGTACGACCTGGTCACCGCGAACAAGGACAAGTGGGCGTCCTACCGGGCCGGCGGCCTCCCGGACAACATCGCGCAGTGGTCGGTGAAGGACGACAAGACCTTCTCGATCACCACCGCGAAGGTCTACAACACCGCCTGGTTCGTGGACAACCAGCTCAACAAGATCACCCCGATGCCGGAGCACGCCTGGGACAAGGACTCCGCCACCGCGACCGTGAGCAACCTGGCCAGCACGCCAGAGGGTGCGAAGAAGGTCTTCGACTTCCTCACCGCGGCCGCCAAGGACCCCAAGACGTACGACTCCAACGAGCTGTGGAAGGTCACCAGCGGCCCGTGGAAGCTGGCCAAGTACGTGCCGAACGGCGAGGTCACCCTCACCGCCCAGCCGAACTACTCGGGCACGGACAAGCCGAAGCTGGCCAAGGTCGTACTCCGGCCGTTCACCAGCGACGACTCCGAGTTCAACGTGCTGCGCGCCGGTGACATCGACTACGGGTATGTGCCGGCGGCCAACCTGTCCCAGGAGAGCTACCTCAAGTCCAAGGGCTACACGGTCTCGCCCTGGTACGGCTGGTCCGTCACCTACCTGCAGCTGAACTTCAACAACCCGAAGACCGGGGTGCTGTTCAAGCAGCCGTACCTGCGGCAGTCGCTGCAGATGCTCATCGACCAGCCGACCATCAGCAAGGTGATCTGGTCCGGCACGGCCGCGCCGACCTGCGGTCCGGTGCCGGCCAAGCCGGGCACCAACACCGACGCCACCGGCTGCGCCTACTCGTTCGACCCGGCCAAGGCCAAGGAACTGCTGGAGAGCCACGGCTGGAAGGTGACCCCGGACGGGCAGACCACCTGCCAGACGCCGGGC
>NZ_JAPDPH010000140.1 GCF_026013475.1 Micromonospora yasonensis
TCGCCCGACCGGCCCTGCTCCAGCACCAGCTGGATGCCCCGGCAGTGGTCGTCGACGTGCAGCCAGTCCCGCACATTCCCGCCGTCGCCGTAGAGCGGGACCTGCTCGCCGTCGATCAGGTTGGTCACGAAGAGCGGGATCACCTTCTCCGGGAACTGGTAGGGCCCGTAGTTGTTGGAACAGCGGGTGATCACCACGTCCAGGCCGTGGGTCCGGTGCCAGGCGCGTACCAGCAGGTCCGAGCCGGCCTTCGACGCCGAGTACGGGGAGTTCGGCGCGAGCGGGTGGGTCTCTGGCCAGGAACCGATGTCGATCGAGCCGTACACCTCGTCGGTGGAGACGTGCAGGAACCGGCCGACCCGGTGCCGCACCGCCGCGTCGAGGAGGTGCTGCGTGCCCAGCACGTTCGTGGTGACGAACGGCGCCGCGCCGTCGATCGACCGGTCGACGTGCGACTCGGCGGCGAAGTGCACCACCACGTCATGGCCGGGCAGCACCTCGTCCAGCAGCGACGCGTCGCCGATGTCGCCTTGGACGAAGGTCAGCCGCGGCTCGTCGGCGACCGGCGTCAGGTTGTCGAGGTTGCCGGAGTACGAGAGGAGGTCGAGCGCGGTCACCTCGGCGTCGGCGTACGCGGGGTAGCCACCGGTCAGCATGGTGCGGACGTAGTGCGATCCGATGAAGCCGGCGGCGCCGGTGACGAGGACTCTCACACCGCCGGAGCCTAGTTCGCCGGCGGCCCCCGGCGACTGTGCGCTCCTCACCGGATTCCCGTGGGTCGGTTCGGCCGTTTTCGTGCGTCGGTCCGGCCGCTGTCATGGGTCGGTCCTGTGCAGAACGTGTGTCGGTCAGCTGCCGCGCGGTTGATCCTCCCGCCAGACCCGGGACGAATGAACTGGTTATACCCAGTCCCTATGGTCTCTCAAGCGCTCCCGCCCACGATCGTCGCCATGGACAAGCTCGCATGGCGGAAGGTCTTCCGCATCGCCCGCCAGTTCGCCTACGCGTTCGGCCGGGCGCTCGGGCAGGCCGGAGCCATCTACGTCACACCTCCACTGATCGGGTTCAACCCCCCGATGGAGCGGTCGAACGATCACCGGCCGGAGCGGGCGGAGCCCAGCCTCCGGGGACAGTCACAGGGGGAGCAGCGATGACCGAAGTAATCGCCAAACCAGCCATACCGGACGACGCATGGATCGCCTGTCGCCGCTGCCGCCGCCCGCTCTACGCCAAGCGGTTCGCCCGTGAGCAGTACGTCTGCCCAGAGTGCGGCTGGCACGCGCCGCTGACCGCGCACCAGCGCGTCGAACTGTTGCTGGACCGTGACGGCCGGGAGGAACTGCCCGCCCCGGCCACCGTCTCGGACCCGCTCGACTTCGTCGACAGCCGCCCCTACCCGCAGCGGCTCATCGAGGCCCGGGCCGGCACCGACCTGGACGAGGCGGTGATCTGCCTGCGCGGCCGGATCGCCGGCGCCCCGGTCGTCCTGGCGGTCATGGACTTCCGGTTCATGGGCGGCAGTCTGGGCACGGCCGTCGGCGAGCGGATCACCGCCGCCGCTGAGGCGGCGCTGCGGGAGCGTACGCCGCTGGTGCTGGTCACCGCCTCCGGCGGCGCCCGAATGCAGGAGGGTGCCCTGTCGCTGATGCAGATGGCCAAGACCAGCCAGGCGCTGGCCCAGCTGGACGAGGCCGGAGTGCTGACCATCGCGGTGGTCACCGACCCGACGTACGGCGGTGTCGCCGCCTCCTTCGCCAGCCTGACCGACATCATCGTCGCCGAGCCGAAGGCCCGGCTCGGGTTCGCCGGACCCCGGGTCATCGAGCAGACCATCCGGCGCAAGCTGCCGGCCGGCTTCCAGTCCGCCGAGTTCCTGCTGGAACACGGCCTGGTCGACCTGATCTCGCCACGAAACCAGCTGCGCAGTGCGCTGGCCCGGCTGCTGGCCTGCGCCCCGGCTCCGGCGGACGGCGCCCCGCCGGCCGACCCGGCCGGCCCGGCGGCCACCGACCAGGAATCCATTGTGGTCACCGACCCGGCGGAGCTGACCGAGCTCGACCCGTGGCAGGTGGTCCAGCGGGCCCGGGACATCAACCGGCCCACCACGCTGGACTACATCAGCTATCTGATCGACGGCTTCACCGAGTTGCACGGCGACCGCGCCGCGGAGGACTGCTCGGCCCTGGTCGGCGGCCTCGGGTTGCTGGACGGCCGGCCGGTCGTGGTGATCGGCCACCAGAAGGGCCACACCACCCGGGAACTGGTGCAGCGCAACTTCGGCATGCCGTCCCCGGCCGGCTACCGCAAGGCCGCCCGGCTGATGCGGCTGGCCGCGAAGCTGCGCGTACCGCTGGTCACGCTGATCGACACCCCCGGCGCGTACCCCGGCCCCGAGGCCGAGGAAAAGGGACAGTCGGTAGCGATCGCGGAGAGCATCCGGCTGTTGTCCCGCCTGCCGGTGCCGGTGGTCGCGGTGGTGACCGGTGAGGGCGGCAGCGGCGGGGCGCTCGCGCTGGGTGTCGCCAACCGGGTGCTGATGCTGGAAAACGCGATCTACTCGGTGATCAGCCCGGAGGGGTGCGCGGCGATCCTCTGGCAGACACCCCGGGAGGCGGCCGCCGCCGCCACCGCGCTTCGCCTGACCGCGCCCGAGCTGCTGCGTAGCCGGGTGGTGGACGGGGTGATCCCGGAGCCGGCGGGCGGTGCGCAGCTGGATCAGGGGGGCGCGGCGGAGGCGTTGCGCGACGCTCTGGTGGCGTCCCTTCAACCCCTCGCGGGACTGTCCTCAGAGGATATTGTCAATCATCGCTGGACACGGTTCCGGCGGTACGGAACGAGCGGTGAGGACCAGGGGAGGCAAGCGTGAGCGGCGAGCGGAGCAAGGAAGCCGGCGACGAACGGTCCAACGACGTGCAGGACGTGCTCGACGCGGTGATGCGGCTGCGTGCCGAAAGCCGCAACGAGTCCGGACGCCGGCCGTCCCGGCTGCGCGTCGAATCGGGCGACGCGGCGGTGGAACTGGAATGGTGGAACGGCGACCGGCCGGGCGCCCCCGCCGCCGTCCGCCCCCCGACCACGACGGCCGCCGCCGCCGAGCCGCAGCCGGCCTCGGCGTCCGCCGAGTCGAACGCCCCGGTCCAGCCGGAGACCGGTCAGTCCCACGTCAAGTCGCCGATGGTGGGCACGTTCTACCACGCACCGAGCCCCGAGGACCCTCCGTTTGTCAAGGTCGGCGACGTGGTGTCGCCCGGCCAGCAGGTCGGAATCGTGGAGGCCATGAAGCTGATGAACCCGATCGAGGCCGACCAGGCCGGCCGGGTCGTGGAGGTCCTGGTGCCGAATGCCAGCCTGGTCGAGTACGACCAGCCGCTGATCGCGCTCGTTCCCGTCGACGAAACGTGAGGCCGCCATGTTCAACACAGTCCTGATCGCCAACCGCGGCGAGATCGCGCTGCGCATCGTGCGTACGTGCCGGGAACTCGGCATCCGGTCCGTCATCGTGCACTCCACGGCGGACCGGGACTCGGCGGCGGTCCGCCTCGCCGACCAGGCCATCCAGATCGGCCCGAGCCCGGCGAAGCTGAGCTACCTCAACGCGGCAGCCATCGTGGAGGCGGCCGTCCAGGCAGAGGCGGATGCGATCCACCCGGGTTACGGCTTCCTCTCCGAGGACCCTGACTTTGCGGAGATCTGCGCCTCACACGGCATCACGTTCATCGGCCCGCCGCCGGCGGTGATGGCCCGGCTCTCCGACAAGGCGGAGGCCCGCGAGGTGATGGTGGCGGCCGGCCTGCCCGTGCTGCCCGGCAGCCCCACCGCCCTGTCCACGCTGACCGAGGCGCAGGAGGTCGCCGACGCGATCGGCTATCCGGTCATGCTCAAGGCGGCGGCCGGTGGCGGCGGCAAGGGGATGCAGGTGGTGCGGGACCGGCGTGACCTGCCCCGCGCGTACCGGGACTGCCGAGCCACCGCGCAGTCCGCCTTCGGCGACGGACGGGTCTATCTGGAGCGCTACCTGGAGACCGCTCGGCACGTGGAGATCCAGGTGCTCTGCGACCTCTACGGCAACGCGGTGCACCTGGGGGAGCGGGACTGCTCGGTGCAGCGCCGGCACCAGAAGCTGGTCGAGGAGACCCCCGCGCCGGAGCTGCCGCCGGGGCTGGCTGCCCGGATGGGCGAGGCGGCGGTACGGGCCGCGATCGCCGTCGGATACAGCGGGGTCGGCACCTTCGAGTTCCTGGTGGACCCGGAGGGCGAGGCGTACTTCATGGAGATCAACTGCCGGATCCAGGTCGAGCACCCGGTCACCGAGATGGTCACCGGCATCGATCTGATCCGGGAGCAGATCCTGGTCGCCGGCGGACGCCCGCTGTCGCTGCGGCAGGAGGACATCCAGCCGCGCGGCGCGGCGATCGAGTGCCGGATCAACGCCGAGGACCCGGACCGGGACTTCCGCCCGACGCCGGGTGTGATCGAGGAGTTCGTGCCGCCGGGCGGCGCCTTCGTCCGGGTGGACAGCCACTGTTACCCGGGCTGGCGGGTCACCCCCGACTACGACTCGCTGCTCGGCAAGGTGGTGGTCTGGGCGCCGGACCGGGAACAGGCCATCGCACGGATGGACCGGGCGCTGGCCGAGTGCCGGGTCTCCGGGCCGGGCGTGGCCACCACCGCGGGCTTCCTCCGCGACATCCTGCTGAACCCGCTCTTCGCCAGCGGCAAGCACAGCACGTCGCTGGTCGACCAGATGAACCTCGACGCGCCGGCCGCCGGTTGACCGGGCCGCCAGCCGGCCGGACCGGTCCGGCCGGGACGGCGGCGTACGTTTCGCCGTCGCCCCGGCCGGACCGGTCCTCGTCGTGCCTCCCGCCCGCCGGTCGATCGCCCGGGCGCTGCCGCTGTCAGTGGTCGTCGTCGCCCTCGGGCGTATTGCCGGTGCCCCGGCCGGCCCGGTACGGGCTGGTGACGCCCTCGTAGCCCAGATGCATCACCATGCCGGTGGCGGCGTGGTGCAGGTTGTGGCAGTGGTCCATCCAGATGCCCGGGTTGTTGGCCCGGAAGGCCATCTCGTAGCTGTCCCCCGGCCGTACCTCGAGGGTGTCGGTCCACCACGGGCTGCCGGTCACCGGCGTGCCGTTCTTGCTGAGCACCAGCACCTGGTGGCCGTGCAGGTGCATCGGGTGGCTGGCGTGGCCGCGGCTGGCCACGGTGATCTTGGCCAGGTCGCCCTCCCGCACCATCAGCATCGGGGTGTCCGGGAAGACCTTGCCGTTGATGGTCCGCAGGCCGACGAACTGGCCGTCGTAGAAGCCGGGCCGGTCGTCGAGGACCAGGGTGAACTGACGGTCGAACGTGCTCTTCGCGCCGAACGGGGTGGGCGCCGGCGCGCCGTAGGTCCAGCGCTCGAAGAGCGGGCCGTCCGCCGGCGGAGCTGGGGCGCTCGCCGTGCCGTCCGGGCTGAGCACCAGGCCGGCGTTCGGGTCCTCCAGGTCGGTGAGGCGGACCGGACCGTCGGGCATGGTGAAGGTCAGGTCCGCCCGGCCGCCCGTACCCACCGGGATCCGGGTGCCAGCAGGCAGCTCGCCGGGCTGGTTGATCTCGGTGCCGTCGGTGGCGGCCACCCGGAACGGCGTCCCGGTGAGTACGAAGGTCGGCGTCACCTCGTCGCTGAGTGCGGCGGAGCTGGTGACGACCACGCGCAGCCGCACCTGGCGCCCGGCCGGCACGGCACGGCGGGTCAGGCCGCCCGCGCGGTCGAAGGTGACCGCGGACTCGGTGCGGGACAGCGGGTCCTTCTTGAGCACCTTCCAGTCGTGCACGGTGACCGCCATGTCGTACGGGTCCGGGCTGGCGCCCCGGGGCAGCGCGACCAGTGCGCCGTAGAGGCCGCGGTCGACCTGGCCGTAGGCGCTCTGGTGCGAGTGGTACCAGAAAGTGCCGACCTGGTGCACCCGGAACCGGTACACGTGCCGCTGGCCGGTGCGGACCGCGTCCTGGGTGACACCGGGGACGCCGTCCTGCGAGTTCGGCACGTCCAGGCCGTGCCAGTGCACGGTCAGTGCGGCGTCCGGGATCTGGTTGATCAGGGTCACCTCGACCAGGTCACCCTCGTTCATGGTCAGCGTCGGCCCGGGCACCTGGCCGTTGTAGGCCCAGGTGTCGACCGTACGGCCGGCGCCGACGGTCAGCCGCGTCTTCACCGCGGTCAGGGTGAAGGACTTGTCCGGCTTGCCGGTGACGTCCGCGCCGCCGGTCAGGTCCGCCACGCTCACCGTGCCGTGGTGCGCCGGCCCGCTTTCCGGGCCGCCGCCGAAGTCCATCTGCTCACTGTGGCTCATGTCGAAGGAGCCGGGCAGTCGGGTGACCGCTAGCCCGACCACCAGCGTGCCGGTCACTACGGCGGCGGTCAGGGCCAGGCCGGCGACCCCACGGACCAGCCGGAACACCAGCCGCGGCGGTCGGGCCTCCGGGCCGCCGAGCCGGGCCTGGCGCCGGGTCTGGCGCCACCAGAGCAGGCCCGCGACCACCAGCAGGATTCCGTTCACCGCCAGCGCGTTCGAGGTGTACGGCGGGGCGGGGCGCAGCAGCATCAACATGTACTCGGAGAGCAGGCCGGCGACGCCGACCGCCTGGATCGGCACCACCCGTGGCGCAGTCAGCTCGACACCATGGCCGGGCTGGGCTACAACACGCTGCGCATCCCGTACTCGAACGACGCCCTGAAGCCGGGCGCGACGGCCACCGGGATCAACGACTACGTCAACCCCGACCTGGTCGGGCTCTCCCCGTTGCAGATCCTGGACAAGGTCATCGACTACGCGGGCAGCAAGGGGATGCGGGTCATCCTGGACCGGCACCGGCCGACCGCGGCCGGGCAGTCGCCGCTCTGGTACACGTCCACCGTGTCCGAGGCGACCTGGATCAACGACTGGACGACGCTCGCCCAGCGGTACGCGAACAACACCACGGTGATCGGCGCGGACCTGCACAACGAGCCGCACGCCGAGGGGACCAACCCGGCGGCCACCGGCGCCTGCTGGGGCTGCGGCGACACCGCGCGGGACTGGCGGCTGGCCGCCGAGCGGGCCGGCAACGCGATCCTCGGGGTGCAGCCGAACTGGCTGATCTTCGTGGAGGGGGTGAGCTGCCCGAGCGGCGGCCTGTCGAACGTCTGGGACGGCGACCCCAGCAACGACGAGGACTGCGGCTGGTGGGGCGGGAACCTGTCCAAGGCCGGCCAGTTCCCGGTCCGGCTGAACGTGGCCAACCGGGTGGTCTACTCGCCGCACGAGTACGCCACCTCGGTCTACCACCAGGCCTGGTTCGACGACCCGACCTACCCGGCGAACATGCCGGGGATCTGGGACAAGTACTGGGGCTACCTCTACAAGCAGAACATCGCGCCGATCATGATGGGCGAGTTCGGCACCACGCTCCAGGACCCGAAGGACAAGGTCTGGTTGCAGAACCTGATGGCGTACACCGGGACCGGGGTGAACGGGATGTCCTTCACCTACTGGTCGTGGAACCCGAACTCGGGTGACACCGGCGGCATCGCCAACGACGACTGGACCACGATCAACCAGGCCAAGCAGGACATCCTCCAGCCGTACCTGATCCCGCCGGTGGGGGGCGGCGGCAACCCGTCGCCGACCCCGACCGGGACGTCCTCGCCGGCGCCGACCACGCCGGCCCCGAGCGGCGGCTGCACCGCGACCTACCACCAGGTCAACGCGTGGCAGGGCGGCTTCCAGGGCGAGCTGACCGTGAAGAACACCGGCACCGGGACGCTGAACCCGTGGTCGGCGAGCTGGACCTGGCCGACCGGGGTGACCCTGGCCAGCGGCTGGAACGCCACCGTGACGCAGTCCGGCAGCACGGTCACCGCCGCCGCCCCCGACTGGGCGAAGACGCTCGCGCCGGGCGCCTCGGTGACGATCGGCTTCACCGCCAACGGCCCGGCCTCCGCGCCCGCGTCGGTGAAGCTCAACGGCACCGCCTGCTGAGATGTAAGGAGGGGCCCCTTGTTAACAGACGTCTGTTAACAAGGGGCCCCTCCTTACTCAGTGGGCGGCGCAGCCGCCGCTGGGCGCGGGCACTGCGGCTGGCGTGCCGACCGTCGGCAGCCCCAGCAGCACCCCGGGGGTACGCGGGGCGCGCCCCGCCTCGGCGGCGTCCCCGGCCCGGGTACGCCGGTGCGACAGCGGCACCCCGTCGGCGTTGAGGTGGTGCGGGGCCGCGTACGTGACGGCGGTGTGCACGATGTCGCCGGGGCGGATCTGCCCGGCGAGCGAGCCGGCGTCGCCGGGCTGGCCGTTCGCTCCGGCTGCGCCCGTCGCGAAGTGGACCAGGCGGCCGTCCCGGGCCCGGCCGGACATCCGGCCGGTGCGCTCGTCCTTGCGCCCCTCGCCGACGGCGACCAGCACCTCGACGGTCTCGCCGACCAGCTTCTTGTTCTCCGCCCAGGTGATCTCCTCCACCGTGGCGATCAGCCGATCGTAGCGCTCCTGCACGACCTGCTTGGGCAGCTGGCCGTCCATGGTCGCGGCCGGGGTGCCGGGGCGCTTGGAGTACTGGAAGGTGAACGCCGAGGAGAACCGGGCCTCCCGGACCACGTCCAGGGTCCGCTCGAAGTCGGCGTCGGTCTCGCCGGGGAAGCCGACGATGATGTCCGTGGTGATCGCCGCGTCCGGCATCGCCGCCCGGACCTTCTCGATGATGCCCAGGTACTTCTCCGACCGGTACGAGCGGCGCATCGCGCGCAGCACGTCGTCCGAGCCGGACTGCAGCGGCATGTGCAGCGAGTGGCAGACGTTGGGCGTCTCGGCCATCGCGGCGATCACGTCGTCGGTGAAGTCCTTCGGGTGCGGGCTGGTGAACCGGACCCGCTCCAGGCCCTCGATGTCGCCGCAGGCACGCAGCAGCTTCCCGAAGGCGTACCGGTCACCGAACTCGACGCCGTAGGAGTTGACGTTCTGCCCGAGCAGGGTCACCTCCAGCACGCCCTCGTCGACCAGCGCGCGCACCTCGGAGAGGATGTCGCCGGGGCGGCGGTCCTTCTCCTTGCCGCGCAGGGAGGGCACGATGCAGAACGTGCAGGTGTTGTTGCAGCCGACCGAGATCGACACCCAGCCGGCGTACGTCGACTCGCGCCGGGTCGGCAGCGTGGAGGGGAACACGTCGAGGGACTCGAGGATCTCCACCTCGGCGGCGGCGTTGTGCCGGGCCCGCTCCAGCAGCACCGGCAACGAGCCGATGTTGTGCGTGCCGAAGACCACGTCCACCCAGGGGGCCTTGCGGACGATCTCGCCGCGGTCCTTCTGGGCCAGGCAGCCGCCGACCGCGATCTGCATCCCGGGGTGCTTGTCCTTCACGGGGCGCAGATGACCCAGGTTGCCGTAGAGCCGGTTGTCGGCGTTCTCCCGGACGGCGCAGGTGTTGAACACCACCACGTCGGGCTGCTCGTCGGCCTCGGCGACACGCACGTAGCCGGCCTGTTCGAGCAGGCCGGAGATGCGCTCGGAGTCGTGCACGTTCATCTGGCAGCCGTACGTGCGCACCTGGTAGGTGCGCGGGCTGCCCGCGGCTGCGGTAGTCATGACCCGGACAGCGTATCCGGGCCGAGCTGGTCGGAACGAACGAGGAGGAGCCGTGTGCCGAAGCATCAAGACCCTGCGTGAGCCGTACGTCCCGGTCGTCACCGAGGAGGACATCCGGGCAGCCGCGCTGCAGTACGTCCGGAAGATCTCCGGGTTCCGTACCCCTGCCGCGCACAACGCCGAGGCGTTCCATGCCGCGGTGGACGCGGTGGCCGCCGCCACCGCGGCCCTGCTCGACCAGTTGGTGGTCCGCGGTCAGCAGCCGGCTGCCCGGGGCTGATCCCTGGGTCGGGGCCCGGATCGTCGCCCGCCGTGCGCCTGCCGGCCCGGGCCGGTGCCGTCAGGCGGCGGCCAGGGCCGGTTCGACCGAGTCGGGCGCCCAGCGCGAGCGGTGGCACTGCGACCAGCCCCGACAGCCGGGGTGCGCGAGGGTGCAGAGACGCTGGTCGCTGAGCACCTCGCCGCCGTCGGTCTCGACCACGTCGAAGTGCACCGGGCGGATCGTGCCGTCCGGGGCGACCAACAGGTGCCGCCCGGCGTCGAGGGTGTCGTCGCGCATCAGGCAGTTGCGGTCCAGCAGCCGGGCCAGCGCCGCGATGCTGGGCAGTTCGGGCAGGCTCTCGGGCACCCCGTAGCAGTCGACCACGGTGCCGAACACCCCGGGCGCCGTCCAGACGTCGCAGACCACCGCGTACGTCGGGAGTCGGACCGGGTCGGCGACGGCGAGGGGCATCACCACCCGGCCGAGCGCCTCGGCGAGCGCCGGGTAGACCTCCGCGGGCGCCGCGCCGTCGATTCTCCAGTTCCACAGCTCGGTCATGCCGCCTCCTCGCTGTGCTCGTTCCACCGGCCTCCGGATCGGGCCTTACTGACGATGGTGGGGTGCATATGACCTCAACCGGGGGCAAGTTACCGGTCTGTTACCATTCCGGGCAAAATTTTCTCGGGCGAAGCTGCTCCGAGTAGCGGGAAGATGACAGTTTATCGGGTATGGTGCCGGTTCCGCCGGAGCGACATGGCGGTCAGCGGACCCGGATCAGATGCTCGCTCGCCGGCAACAGCTCGCCCACCACCGTGCCGCCGGGCACCTCGCCGGCGACCAGCAGGCCGCCCGAGGTCTGCGCGTCGGCGAGCAGCAGCCGCTCCCCCTCGTCGAGGCCGCCGAAGTCGGTCCACGGGTCCACCCAGTCCAGGTTGCGGCGGGTGCCGCCGCTGACGTACCCGTCGCGCAACGCCTCCCGCGCCCCGGGCAGATACGGCACGGCCGCCGCGTCGATCGCCACGGTGAGCCGGCTGGCCCGAGCCAGCTTCGAGGCGTGGCCGAGCAGCCCGAAGCCGGTGACGTCGGTGCCACAGCGGACGCCGGCGGCGACCGCCGCGCGGGCCGCGTCCCGGTTGAGCCGGGCCATCGAGGCGATCGCCTCCGCGAACCGCTCCCCGGTCCGCTTGTGCCGGGTGTTCAGCACCCCGACGCCCAGCGGCTTGGTCAGCGACAGCGGCTGACCGACCCGGCCGGCGTCCAGGGTGATCAACTCCTCGGGCCGGACCACGCCGGTGACCGCGAGACCGTACTTCGGGCCGTCGTCGTCCACGCTGTGCCCGCCGGCCAGGTGGCAACCGGCCTCCCGGGCCACGTCCTGGCCACCGCGCAGCACCTCCCGGGCCAACTCGATCGGGAGCACGTCCCGGGGCCAGCAGAGCAGGTTGACCGCGACCAGCGGGGTACCGCCCATGGCGTACACGTCGGAGAGGGCGTTGGCCGCGGCGATCCGCCCCCAGTCGTACGCGTCGTCGACCACCGGGGTGAAGAAGTCGGCGGTGCTGACCAGCCCGGTCCGCTCGTCCAGCCGGACCACCGCGGCGTCGTCGCCGTGCTCCAGCCCGACCAGCAGGTCGGCGGCGCCGGTGGCCGGGGCCAGGCCGGCGACCATCGTCTCCAGCTCGCCCGGCGGGATCTTGCAGGCGCAGCCGCCGCCGCGGGCGTAATCGGTCAGCCGCAGCGGGTGGGTCATCCCCACATGATCTCCGCATCGCGCCGCGTCCGCCACTCGGACGGGCCGGTTCGTGACGGAATTCGGACTTGCGGGTACGCCGGGGACCGGTGTTACCGCTCCGTGACCATTCGAGTTGCGTTCCGCCATGTCACGCCGCCTACAGTGGCCCAACCGGGGGTCGACCGACCCCGCTTTCCGCACCACGACAGGGACGGTGGACGACGTGACGACGGGCGAACCGCTCATCGTGCTGGACGGGGTCAACAAGTGGTTCGGCCCCCTGCACGTGCTGGACGACGTCTCGCTCTCCGTCGGCCGGGGCGAGGTGGTCGTGGTCATCGGCCCGTCGGGTTCCGGCAAGTCGACGCTGTGCCGGACGATCAACCGGCTGGAGCCGATCGACTCGGGCACCATCACGTTCGACGGCACCCCGCTGCCGGCCGAGGGCAAGGCCCTCGCGAAGCTGCGCAGCGAGGTCGGCATGGTCTTCCAGTCGTTCAACCTCTTCGCGCACAAGACCATCCTGGAGAACGTCACCCTCGGCCCGGTCAAGGTCCGCAAGGAGAAGCCGGCCGCCGTCCGCGAGCGCGGCCTGGCGCTGCTGGACCGGGTCGGCATCGCCAACCAGGCGGACAAGTACCCGGCGCAGCTCTCCGGCGGCCAGCAGCAGCGGGCGGCGATCGCCCGCGCGCTGGCCATGCAGCCCAAGGCGATGCTCTTCGACGAGCCGACCAGCGCGCTGGACCCGGAGATGGTCGGCGAGGTGCTGGACGTGATGACCTCGCTGGCCCGGGACGGCATGACCATGGTGGTGGTCACCCACGAGATGGGCTTCGCCCGGCACGCGGCCAACCGGGTGATCTTCATGGCCGACGGCAGGCTCGTCGAGGACGCGCCGCCGACCGAGTTCTTCGCGAACCCGCGCAGCGAGCGGGCCAAGGACTTCCTCTCCAAGATCCTCACGCACTGAGCGTCCGTAGTGGAGCGCGCCGTCCCCCGGTGGCTCCGTTGAAGAAGGAGATGAGAATGCGTTACAAGCGCGTGGCGGCGGTCGCGATGATGGCCTCGCTCGCCCTCTCGGCCGCCGCGTGCGGCAAGGAGGGGAACCCGACCCCGAGCGGCGGCAACGCCAGCGGTGGCGCCCAGTCCGACACCTGCAAGAGCTCGGGCGTGACCTTCACCCCCAAGACGGACGCGAACGTCGCCGGCAGCCCGACCTTCCAGAAGATCAAGAGCGCCGGCAAGGTCACCATCGGCGTCAAGTTCGACCAGCCGAACCTGGGCTACAAGGACGCCCAGGGCAACCGCTGCGGCTTCGACGTCGAGATCGCCCAGTACGTCGCCAGCACGCTCGGCGTCGACCCGGCGAAGATCGAGTACAAGGAGATCGCGTCGGCCAACCGGGAGACGGCGATCAAGGGTGGCGAGATCGACTACTACGTCGGCACCTACTCGATCACCGACAAGCGCAAGAACGACGTCTCCTTCGCCGGCCCGTACTTCGTCGCCGGCCAGGACCTGCTGGTCCGCAAGGACGAGTCGTCGATCACCGGCAAGGACACGCTCAAGGGCAAGAAGGTCTGCTCGGCCACCGGCTCCACCCCGATCCAGCGGGTGCGGGACGAGGGCCTGACCGAGCCGAACAACATCGTCGAGTTCAAGACCTACTCGGAGTGCGTCTCCCAGCTGCTCGACAAGAAGGTCGACGCCGTCACCACCGACGACGCCATCCTCAAGGGCTACGCCGCGCAGAACTCGGACGAGCTGAAGGTCGTCGGCCAGCCGTTCAGCACGGAGAAGTACGGCATCGGCCTGCCCAAGGACGACAAGGCCTTCCGCGACTACGTCAACGACCAGATCGAGGCGGCGTTCAAGGACGGCACCTGGCAGAAGATCTACGACGGCACGCTCGGCAAGTCCGGCTCCTCGGCGACCCCGCCGCAGCTCGAGCGGTACTGACGGTCCGACGCCACACCGGGCGGGGAGGCGACTCCCCGCCCGGTTCCCGTCCCGAGAGTGAGAGCGAGGCATGGGCGACTTCTTCCGCGTCCTGACGGACAACCACCAGGTGTTCCTCGACGGGTTCACCAACACCGTCCAGCTCTTCCTGATCGCAGCGGTCGGCAGTCTCGTCCTCGGTACGCTGCTCGGCGCGATGCGGGTCTCCCCGGTGCCCGCGCTGCGGGCGTTCGGTGCCACGTACGTCAACGTGGTCCGCAACACCCCGCTGACCCTGGTCTTCGCGTTCCTCGTCTTCGCGGTGCCGAAGCTGGACGTGAACATCGACTACTTCCCCAGCGCCTTCATCGCGCTGACCGTCTACACCTCCGCCTTCGTCTGCGAGGTGGTCCGCTCGGGGGTGAACACGGTGGCGACCGGGCAGGCCGAGGCCGCCCGCGCGCTGGGCATGACCTTCGGCCAGGTGCTCACCCTGATCGTGCTGCCGCAGGCGCTGCGGGCCATGGTGCCGCCGATGATGAGCGTCTTCATCGCCATGCTGAAGAACACCACGATCGCCGCCGGCTTCTCGGTGCTGGAGGCCGGCGCGATCCCGGCGTACATGGCCGAGCGGGGTGAGCCGCAGATGGTCGTGCTGAGCTGGATCGTGATCGGCTTCCTGATCCTGATCATCCCGCTGGTGGTGCTCCAGCGGTTCCTCGAGCGCAAGTGGGCGGTGGCCCGATGAGCAGTGTCCTGTACGACCTGCCGGGACCCCGCGCCCGGCTGCGCAACCGGATCCTCGGCGTCGTCTCGATCGCCGCGATCGTCGCGCTGGTCGCGTTCATCATCTACAAGTTCAACCAGACCGGCCAGTTCGAGCCACGCAAGTGGGAGCAGTTCCAGTACGCCTCGGTGCAGCGCGAGCTGCTCACCGGCCTCTGGGCGACGCTCAAGGCCGCCGGTCTCGCCACCGTGCTGGCGCTGCTGTTCGGGGCGGTCTTCGCCGGTGCCCGGCTGTCCGACCGGTGGATCCTGCGCACCCCGGCCACCTTCGTGGTGGAGCTGTTCCGGGCCATCCCGCTGCTGATCCTGATCTTCTTCGGCTACTACGTGCCGCTGCAGTACGGCTGGTCGATCGACAAGCTGTGGGCACTGGTCATCGGCCTCACCCTGTACAACGGCTCGGTGCTGGCCGAGATCTTCCGCGCCGGCATCAACGCGGTGCCGTACGGGCAGACCGAGGGCGCCTACGCGATCGGGCTGCGCAAGAACCAGGTGCTGCGGCTGATCCTGCTGCCGCAGGCGTTCCGGTCGATGCTGCCGGCCATCGTGAGCCAGCTCGTGGTGCTGCTCAAGGACACCGCGCTGGGCTTCATCATCACGTACCCGGAGCTGCTCTTCGTCGGCAAGCAGATCGGCGGCCGGCTGCCGTTCGGGCTGCCGTACGTGCCGACGTACCTGATCGTCGCGGCGATCTACATCAGCATCTGCGGCCTGCTGTCGATCCTGGCCTGGTGGCTGCAGAAGCGGATGAGCCGACTGCCGCGTACGGCCGGCAAGGTCGTCCGGACCGAGGACATCAACGCCGGAGCCACGCCGATCTGACGAACCACGCGAACCCACGATGGTCGGGTGACCATGAAGGGTCACCCGACCATCGCGTCTCCGCCGCCTGGCCGGAGCGCCGTCAGCGAGCGATCTCGGTGACCCGGGACTCGCGGACCACGGTGACCCGGATCTGACCGGGGTAGGTCAGCTCCTCCTCGATCTGCTTGGCCACGTCCCGGGCCAGGACCGCCGCGCCGATGTCGTCGACGTCCTCCGGCTTGACCATCACCCGGATCTCGCGGCCCGCCTGCATGGCGAAGACCTTCTCCACGCCGAGCTTGCCGGCCGCTATCTCCTCGATCCGCTCCAGCCGCTTCACGTACGCCTCGAGGCTCTCCCGGCGCGCCCCTGGGCGGCCACCGGAGCAGGCGTCGGAGGCCTGGGTGAGAACGGCCTCGATGGTCTGCGGGGGCACCTCGTTGTGGTGCGCCTCGATGGCGTGCACCACGTCCTCGCTCTCGCCGTACTTGCGGGCCAGGTCGGCGCCGATGATGGCGTGGCTCCCCTCCACCTCGTGGGTGAGCGCCTTGCCGATGTCGTGCAGGAACGCGCAGCGCTTGATGGTCGCCACGTCCAGCCGCAGCTCGGCGGCCATGATGCCGGCGATGTGCGCGGTCTCCACCAGGTGCTTGAGCACGTTCTGCCCGTACGAGGTCCGGTAGCGCAGCCGGCCCAGCAGGGTGACCAGCTCGGGGTGGATCTCGGTGATGCCGACCTCGACCAGGGCGTCCTCGGCGGCCCGGTGGCAGAGTTCCTCGACCTCGTGTCGCGCCAGGTCGTAGACCTCCTCGATCCGGTGCGGGTGGATCCGCCCGTCCAGCACCAGCCTCTCCAGGGTGACCCGGCCGACCTCCCGGCGTACCGGGTCGAAGCAGGAGAGCAACACCGCCTCCGGGGTGTCGTCGATGATCAGGTTGACCCCGGTGACCGACTCGAAGGCGCGGATGTTGCGCCCCTCCCGGCCGATGATCCGCCCCTTCATCTCGTCGCCGGGCAGGTGCAGGACGCTGACCACGCTCTCCGCGGTCTGCTCGCTGGCGACCCGCTGGATGGCGTCCACGACGAGGTGCCGGGCCCGCTGCTCGGCGGTGCTTCGGGCGTCCGCCTCGATCTCCCGTACCAGCAGCGCGGCCTCCCGCTTGGCCTGGCCCTCGATCGACTCGACCAGCTCGGTGCGGGCCGCCTCGGCGGTCAGCCCGGCCACCCGCTCCAGCTCGCGGCGGCGCTGCTCCTCCACCTCGGCGAGGGCCTGCTCCCGCTCGATCAGGCTGCCCTCGCGAGCGGCGAGGGCGGCGCTGGCGGCGGTGAGCTGCCGCTCCCGCTCGGCGAGCCGCTCCACCTCCTCGGTGTGCAGCCGTTCCCGCTCGTCCATCCGCGCGGCCCGCCGCTCCACCTCGGCGGCCTGCTCGCGGGTGGTCGCGGCGAGCACCGCCACCTCCCGCTCGCCGCTGCGCCGGGCGGCGGCACGGAGTTGCTCGGCGTCCGACTCGGCCTGCTTGTGCGCCCGCTCCAGCACGGTGTCGGCCTCGGCGCGGGCGTCGTCCAGCACCCGGCGGGCCTCGGCGCGGGCCGCCTTCGCCTCGGCCTTGGCGGCGGCCGCCTCGGCCCGGGCCGCGGCGGCGGCCGACCTCGCCACGTCGATGGTGCTGTTCGCCTCGTCGGCGGCGCTGCGCAGGGCCGCCAGCGACTGCTCCTGCCGGTCCTTCTCGGCGATGAAGGCGGGATCTTCGCGGACGGGCGCGAGGCTGATCCGGCGCAGCGTACGCACGCCGAACACCACCGCGCCGACCACCACGACGGTGAGGACCAGCACCACCGTCAGGAGGACCACGTCGAAGGCGCTCATGCCGCCGCTCCCAGCAGGCGCCCAGACCGACGGCACGCGGCGACGAGGCTGAGCAGGGCCGGCTCAGCCCGATCGGGGACGCGGCCCGGCGAGGAGCGACCGGCAGCGCGTGGAAGACCGCCGGTGAACCTCTGCCGCCCCGTCATGGCTGCCTCCCCTGAACGTCGCGCCGCAGACGACGTGCCGGTGGGCACGCACCTGCGGCTCTGGACGCCCGACCGGAGCGGCTGGCCGTGGGTAGCGTTCCGTCGGCGGTGCCCCCGGATGGAGCATCGCCGACAACCGGTTGCAGTTGTCGGTCGGCTCCGGACCGACCGTCCGGAGCTGCCGTCAAAGGCCGGTGCCGCTGGCCAAAGTGATGCGGTTCTGTTACGCGATCTATGTTGTGCGCTTAGCCTGCGCTGGTCGGGCAAAGTGAGCCTGTATGGCGAGGCTAGGTCTCCGAAGGCGGTTCGGTCAAGAAGTCATGATCAAACCACCCGGACGGAGAGAAGTCGGCACGTCACCCAGCGCCGATCAGATGCCGGACACGGCGGGACAAACCTCGCATTCGCCGGACCCCGCCGTCGCCTTCCGGACCTGCTCAGGGCCCCCGCACCCCCGGGCCGCAGCACCCCGGGCAGGCGCCAACTTCCCGGAAAGTGTTGCCTGCCGGCGCGGGGAGGCAACAGTTTCCGGGAAGTTGCGTGAATCTCGACGGCGGCGACCGCGGACAATCAGTCCAGGGGGCGCGAGTCGCTGTCGAGGTCGTTCTCGGCGTCGGCGAGGGCGTCGGCGTCGATGTGCTCGGCGAACTCGGCCGCCTCGGCGCTCTGCGCGGCGAGGGCGTCCTTCACGGCCCGGATCGCCACGCCGGGCGGGTAACCCTTGCGGGCCAGCATGCCCACCAGGCGGCGGAACACCGCGTCGGGCTCGCCCCGGGCCGAGCGCAGCTTCCGCTCGACCAGGGCCCGGGCGGTCTCCGCCTCGGTCTCCTCGTCCAGCTCGCCGAGGGCCTCGCTGGCCACGTCGCCGTCGACGCCACGCTGGCGCAGCTCGTTGGCGAGCGCCCGCCGGGCCAGCCCCCGGCCGGCGTGCCGGCTGCTCACCCAGGCGCGGGCGAAGGCGGCGTCGTCGATGATGCCGACCTCGTCGTACCGGTCGAGGACTCCGGCGGCGACCTCCTCGGAGATGCCGCGCTTCACCAGGGCCCCGGCCAGCTCAGCCCGGGTACGTGGCCGCACCGCGAGCTGCTGCAGGCAGATGTCCCGGGCCACCTCGGCCTCGTCGCGCGGTGGAGCCGGAGCCTCCCCGGAATCGGGCTCCTCCGCGCGACCACGACGGCCTCGGCGGGGCCGGGGCGTGGTGTTGGCGTCACCCGCGCGGGGCGGACTGGCATCCCAGCCGCGCCCCGTACGAGCACGTCGTCCCGCCACGCGGATCAGAAGTCGACCGGCGGCAGCTCGGGGCCGCCGGCGGCGTCGCCCGCGCCACCGATCCCGACGCCGAGCTTCTCCAGGATCTTCTTCTCGATCTCGGCGGCCACGTCCGGGTTCTCCCGGAGGAACTCGCGGGCCTTCTCCTTGCCCTGGCCGAGTTGGTCGCCGTCGTAGGTGTACCAGGCGCCGGACTTGCGGATGATCGCCTGCTCCACGCCGACGTCGATCAGCGAGCCCTCGCGGGAGATGCCCTTGCCATACATGATGTCGAACTCGGCCTGCTTGAACGGCGCGGCGACCTTGTTCTTCACGACCTTGACCCGGGTCCGGTTACCGACCACGTCGGTGCCGTCCTTGAGGCTCTCGATGCGGCGCACGTCGAGCCGCACCGAGGCGTAGAACTTCAGGGCCCGACCACCGGT
>NZ_JAPDPH010000141.1 GCF_026013475.1 Micromonospora yasonensis
CCCGGGCGGGCCCGCCGCCCTCCCGGATGGTCCGCCCGCGCGGCGTGTACGCCCGCGCGTCGGAGATGCCACCGACGCCAGGCTCCCGAGGTTCGCCACCCCGGGACGAGCCGCGCCGGGAGCCCGTGGCGTCCCGGCGCGGATCCTCCGATCTCGGCGGCACCGCTCAGCCTCCGTTGCCCTGCTGGCTGGTGATGGACGGCGCGCCCTCCGCCGGGTGCGGGATGCCGATCGTCTTCCCGTCCGGCAGCCGGATGTACGCCGGGTCGTCCGACTCGACCAGGCCGAGCTTGCGGGCGTTGGCGGTCAGGTTGCCCGGGGCCTTCTGGTCGGCGATCTCCTTCTCCAACTGCTGCTGGTCGACGTCGAGCTTGGCCTGCTGCTGCTGCAGCTTCTCCAGCTTGAACGCGTTCTCGTTGATCTTCGTGTTGACCGCCAGGATGCCGAGCACCCCGCCGACCACCAGCACCACGATCAGCCCGGCGAACGGGGCCCGCGGCACCCGGACCGGCGGCGGCGGGGCGACCCGCAGCCGCGGCGTCGTGGTCTCGGTGGTCCGGGTCCGCTCGGCCGGCCGCAGCGCGGCGCTGCCCTGGGTGAGGAACTCGCGCGCCCCCCGGGCGCGAGCCTCCTCCCGGCGGTCGGCCCCCGCCGTCGTGGTCCGCGTGCTGCGCTGCGCCGTGGTCCGGCCCCCCGACCGCGGTGCGCGCTGCCCGACGGCGTCCCGGCCGTCGCGCTTGTCGATGTTCATGTCCCCTCCCCCTCTTCGTCCGTCCCGTCCCCCGGAGCCGCACCCGGGCCCTCGCCGGACCCCGGTGACCCCGTCCCCGGTTGGTGCATCGCCTTCACCCGGCGGCGGTACCGTTCGCGGTCGGTACGCCCCTGCCGGGCCGCCTCCGGGTCGAGCCGTTCCGCGGCCCGCAGCCGCACCGAGGCGGCGCGCGGGTTGGCCGCGACCTCGGCCTCCCCGGGGAGCTCGGCGCCCCGGCTGAGCAGCCGGAACGTCGGGCCCGACCCGGGCAGTTCGACCGGGAGGTCGACCGGGCCCTTGCTGCGGACCCGGTCGGCGAGCGCCTGCTTGGTGAGCCGGTCCTCCAGCGAGTGGTAGGACAGGACCACCATGCGGCCGCCCACGGTGAGCTTGTCCAGAGCGGCCGGCAGCGCCGTCTCCAGCGCTGCCAGTTCCCTGTTTACCTCGATCCGTAAAGCCTGAAACGTTCTCTTTGCCGGGTGTCCGCCGGTTCGCCGGGCTGGTGCCGGAATGCTCTCCCGGACCAGTTCGGCCAGTCGGGCCGACGAGGTGATCCGAGCGCGCTCGCGCTCCCGGATGATCGCCGAGGCGATCCGCCCGGCGAACTTCTCCTCGCCGTACACCCGCAGCACCCGGGCCAGTTCGGGGTGGGAGTAGGTGTTGACCACCTCCTCGGCGGTCACCCCCCGGGTCTGGTCCATCCGCATGTCCAGCGGCGCGTCCTGCGCGTACGCGAACCCGCGGTCGGGCGCGTCGAGTTGTAGCGACGAGACGCCCAGGTCGAACAGGACCCCGTCGATCGCCGGGTAGCCGAGCCGGTCGAGCACCTCGGGCAACTCGTCGTAGACGGCGTGCTCGAGGTGGATCCGATCGGCGAACCGGGCCAGCCGGGTCCGCGCGTGGGCGAGGGCCTCGGTGTCCCGGTCCAGACCGATCAGCACCGTGTTCGGGTGCGCCTCCAGCACCGCCTCGGCGTGGCCGGCCAGGCCCAGCGTGGCGTCGACGTGGACCGTGCGTCCGGTCCGCCCCAGCGCGGGGGCCAGCAACTCGAGACACCGCTCGAGCAGCACCGGCACGTGCGTGCCGCGTAGCTCCCCCATGTCGACCCCCACTGGTTGAAACCTTCCGTTCGTACCGCGTCCGTCGTCGCCACGACGCCTCGTCATACCGCCAGATCCCCATCCGCTCCCGCCCGCCGGAGGCCGCGGCCCTCCGTATCGGATCGTGCGCCTGGCACCGGGGAAGGGGTGCCAGGAACTCGAAAGCGGCTGGAGATCTCGCAGTACGTCGGGCGCCGTCACGCCCTACAGACCGCCGGGCAGCACCCCCTCCTCGATGTCGGCGAAGTCGTCTTCGCTCTCCGCGAGGTAGGCCTCCCAGGCCGCCTTGTCCCAGATCTCCACCCGGGTGCTCGCGCCGATCACGACCAGGTCCCGGTCGAGCGCGGCGTACGAGCGCAGGTGCGCGGGGATGGTGACCCGCCCCTGCTTGTCCGGAACCTCGTCGTGCGCGCTGGCGAAGAAGACCCGGCTGTAGGCCCGGGCCGTCTTGCTCGTCATCGGTTGCGCGCGCAACTGCTCGGCGATCCGCTGGAACTCGGGCATCGGGAAGACGTAGAGGCAGCGCTCCTGCCCTTTGGTGATCACGACACCCCCCGCCAGCTCATCCCGGAACTTCGCCGGAAGGATCAACCGGCCTTTGTCGTCCAGGCGCGGAGTGTGGGTGCCGAGGAACATCGGCCCAACCCCCTCGCCCTGAGCGGCGTTCGCGGCGCCGCTGACCCCCCGGGCCGGTGTGGCCCTCCCGGCCTCACCATCGCGCCCCACTCTACTCCACTTCCCTCCACCTGCAACCAGAAACGCCCGCGTGGCGCGGCGTTTACGCGCGCAAAAGAGCACGTCAGAGGGGGTGGGGCGGAGTGGAGGGGGACGGCGGGCCCCCGGGCCGGTCCGCTACCCGACATTGATCGACTCCATCCGGCGGAACGCTCGCTGGCCGTCCGCCGGACGCCCTCGGCCGAACGGATCGCCGTCGGCGGCGATCTGGCGGGCCATCCGGTCCGGTAACCTCGCTCGCGTGACGGACGCGAAGATGCCCCTGCGGGCGAAGGTGGCCAGCTCCGTGTCGCGGACCGCCGCGGCGCTGTCGCGGGCCGCGGGCCGTGGCGACGGCTCGGTGATCGGCGGCTGGATCGGCCTCAAGATCGACCCGGACCTGCTGGCCCACCTGTCGGCGGGTCGCGCCATCGCCCTGGTGTCCGGCACCAACGGCAAGACCACCACCACCCGGCTCACCACCGCCGCCGTCGGCGTGCTCGGCCGGGTGGCCACCAACTCCTTCGGCGCCAACATGCCCACCGGCCACACCTCCGCCCTGGCCAAGGCCGGCAGCACCCCGTACGCGGTGCTGGAGGTCGACGAGCACTACCTCGCCCAGGTGCTGGAGGCCACCGAACCGCACGTGGTGGCG
Organism: Micromonospora yasonensis; assembly: GCF_026013475.1. GTDB lineage: Bacteria > Actinomycetota > Actinomycetes > Mycobacteriales > Micromonosporaceae > Micromonospora > Micromonospora yasonensis. The sequence goes on from NZ_JAPDPH010000141.1 coordinate 3,221, forward strand.
CTGCTCAACCTCTCCCGCGACCAGCTCGACCGGGCCAAGGAGGTCGCCATGATGGCGCAGCTCTGGCGCGCGGCGCTGGTCCGGCACCCCGACGTCCGGGTGGTCGCCAACGCCGACGACCCGCTGGTGGTGTGGGCGGCCACCCCGCCGGCCGACCCGGCCCAGGGGCACTTCCCGCCGCACGTCACCTGGTTCAGCGCCGGCCAGCGCTGGCAGGACGACTCCTGGGTCTGCCCGGAGTGCGGCTCCGCCATCCAGCGTTCCGGCGAGCAGTGGTGGTGCAGCGGCTGCCCGCTGCGCCGGCCGCAGCCGCAGTGGACCGTCGAGGACGACGGTGTGCTCGACCCCACCGGCGCCTGGCACAAGGTGCAGCTGCAACTCCCGGGCCGGGTCAACCTGGGTAACGCGGCCACCGCGCTGGCGGTCGCCGCCGAGTTCGGCGTACGGCCGGTCGACGCGGTCTCCCGGCTCGGCGCGGTCAGCTCGGTCGCCGGCCGCTACGCCCAGGTCGACCGGGACGGGCGCAACATCCGGCTACTGCTGGCCAAGAACCCGGCCAGCTGGCTGGAGGCGTTCGACATGGCCGACCTGGCGCCCACGCTGCTCTCCATCAACGCGCGGGACCCCGACGGGCTGGACACCTCCTGGCTCTTCGACGTCGACTTCGCCCCGCTGCGCGGCCGGCAGGTGCTGATCACCGGCGACCGGGCGTACGACCTGGCCGTCCGGCTCGACGTCAACGGCGTGCCGTTCCAGCACGTCCGGAGCTTCGACGAGGCGATCCGGGCGGTGCCCCCGGGCCGCCTGGAGGTCATCGCCAACTACACCGCCTTCCAGGACATCCGAGCGGAGCTGGACCGTGTCAACTGAGAGCCTGCGCATCGTCTGGATCTACCCCGACCTGCTCTCCACCTACGGCGACCGGGGCAACATGCTGATCCTGGCCCGCCGGGCCCAGCTGCGCGGCATGCCGGTCGAGGTGCTGGAGGTCCGCTCCGACCAGAGGCTGCCGGCCACCGCCGACATCTACCTGATCGGCGGCGGCGAGGACGGCCCGCAGGCACTGGGCGCGCAGCGGCTGATGGCCGACGGCGGCCTGCATCGGGCGGTGGCGCAGGGCTCGGTGGTGTTCGGCGTCTGCGCCGGCTACCAACTCCTCGGCACCTCCTTCTTCGCGAAGGGCACCCGGTGCGCCGGGCTGGAGCTGCTGGACATCGCCTCCGACCGGGGGCCCACCCGGGCGGTCGGCGAGCTGGCCGGCGAGGTCGACGCGCGGCTGGGCATTCCCTACCTGACCGGCTTCGAGAACCACGGCGGGCGGACCCACCTGGGCCCGGGGGTGTCGCCGCTGGCTCGGGTGACCGCGGGCGTGGGCAACGACGGGGCGACCGAGGGCGCGTGGCGGGGCAAGCTGCTGGGCACCTACTCGCACGGCCCGGCGCTGGCCCGCAACCCGGCCCTGGCCGACCTGCTGCTGCGCTGGGCGACCGGCATCCACCAGCTTCCCGCGCTCGACGACACCTGGGCCGAGCGGCTCCGGTCCGAGCGCCGCGCCGCGGTGGCCGCCGCCGTCCGGGCATGACCGCGACCGCGCGGCGGCTGCTCCGGCAGCCGTCGGCGCGCCGGTTCGCGCTGCTGCTGGTGCTCCTCGCCGGGTTCGGGGTGGCGTTGCTGCTGCTCCCCCGGCCCGACCCGGCCGAGCTGCCCCGGCTCGCGCACTCCCTCGGCGGGTACGCCCCGGTCGTGGCGATCGTGGCCGGGGCGCTGCTGCTGGTGGCGCTGGTGCCGCGGACCTTCGTCACGCTGGCCGCGGGAGCGATCTTCGGGCCGCTGCCGGGCGCCGGGTACTCCCTGGGCGCCGCATTGCTCGCCGCGGCGGTCGGCTTCGCCGTCGGTCGCCTGCTCGGGCGGGACTTCGTCGCCGAACGGGTGCGCGGCCGGCTGGCCCGGCTGGACGGCTGGTTCGCCCGGCAGAGCGTCTTCGGCGTGATCACCGTACGGCTGCTGCCGATCGCCGGGTTCGGCCTGGTCAGCTACGGCTACGGCACCACCGGGGCGCGGATGCTGCCGTTCCTGGCCGGCAGCCTGATCGCCGCCATCCCCACTGCCGTCGGTTACGCGGCGCTCGGCGCGGCGGTCAGCTCCCCCGGCGGCGTCAACTGGTACGCCGCCGCCCCGGCCAGCCTGGGCCTGATCGCCAGCGTCGTGATCGTCCACCGCTGGTGGCGCGCCGAGCGGCAGCGCCGGCTGGTGGCGGGCTGAGATGACCGCCGAGCAGCTGCTGCCGGGCGGCTTCATCGCCGAAGTGGTCCGGGTCGGCGACACTGTGCGCCGCACGCCCCCGACGAACCTCGACTTCGTGGCGACCCTGCTGGGGCACCTGGCGATCACCACCCCCGGGCTGGCACCCCGACACCTCGGCTTGGACGAGCGCGGGCGGCAGGTGCTCACCCACCTCGATGGGCGGGTGCCCTGGCGGGAACGGGAGGACCCGTCCTTCTTCTCCGACGCGGCTCTGGCCCGGCTGGCCGGGATGGTCCGTGCCGTGCACGACGCCTGCGCCGGCGGCGAGCTGGCCGGCGGCGCGGAGACCGTCTGCCACCGCGACCTGTCCCCGAAAAACACGGTCTACCGCGACTCCCCGTCGGGACTGCTGCCGGTCGCCTTCCTCGACTGGGACCTGGCCGCGCCGGGCCGGCGGATCGAGGACGTGGCGTTCGCCAGCTGGCACTGGGCCGAGTTGGGCGACGGCGCGGACCCGGCGGAGCTGGGCCGCCGCTGCCGGCTGCTCTGCGACGCCTACGACATGGCGGCCCTCGGCCCACCGCTCCCCCGCGGCGAACTGCTCGACGTCATGCTCGAGCAGATCGAGGGCACCTGGCGCGGCATCGACGCCGGTGCCGACCGCGACGAACCGGGCATGCGCCGGCTCCGCGCGGCCGGCGCGGTCGACGGGGTACGCGGCTGGCAGGAGTGGCTGCTCCGGCACCGCCCGACAGTGGAGACGGCGCTGGGCACCCACTGAGGTGGGCCGTCCCCGGCCGCCGCCTGGGGCACAAGTGCTGCGAGCCCCTTTCGAGCTGATGTCGAAAACGACTCAGCCGCGGGCCGGCCCGGCTGACGAACGCAGCGGGAGAGCGCTTCGTTCACACCGAAGGCGTCGGCCGACTTGGCGTCGAGGCGATAGTGAGCATCAGAGGTTGTCACTCCAGGTCGGCCCCGACGGGCAATGGATGCAGCCACCGAGACGACAAACGTCGATCAAGCCACGATGGCGCTGCCCGGTCCCGGGGCAATCCGGTTCCGCGCACGTGCTGGTGTCATCCTCATGCAGCAGCACGGTCCCCTCGCACTGCACAGGAATTGGGGACCCGTCGGCCATGCGGCCCACTCCATGGCTCCTTCTTTGGGGCGGCGCTATGCACAGTCTCCCAGCGCTACGCCATGCCCGCCCCCTGCCCGGCGTCAACGAGGACCAGGTCTAGGCCGCCGTTGGCTAGTGTGCTGGCATGCTAGCCATGGGAAACGGGCGCGCTGGCATCAAGCACCGCATGGTCAAGCAGTGTCCGAACCGCCCAGAGCACCAGTTCCTCTGGGCTCCGGCACTCGGCTCCTGCCCGTACTGCACACTGAGTGACGCAGAGCGGTCGCGAAGCTCCTCCGACGGGGCCGTCCGCTGTCCGCCCGACTGCTGCCCTGACGCTTCTTCCACAAGGTGACAGTGGGCCGGGAAGGGCGGTTGGAGCGCCGGCCCTGAAGCGGTTCCGGCTGGTCTGCCTTGCCTACCGCGGTTGCTGGTTCGTGACGTACACGCCCTTGCCCTGCCTGCCGTCGATCAGCCCTTCTGCCTTGAGGAGGAGCATGGCGGCCCGGATGACGGTGTTGCTGACCTCGTAGTGCTCGCACAGGGCAGCGAAGGATGGCAGCTTGTCGCCCGGCTTCAACTGGCCGGAGCTGATCTGCTCGCGGATATCCCTGGCGACCTGTAGGTATGCAGCTTCAGACATCGGTGGTGCTCCCAGCTTGGCGGCTGGTGCAAGCAGATCACACCGTAGGCCCAACTCACAACGCTATGTGTCATAGGCGTTGACTCTGCGCACGTTGCGTCCTAAGTTGCTTGTGGGGCTACCCAGCTTGGCGGCCGGGTGTCCTGCCGTGGGTGCTCCGTCTCTGAAGAGCGTGGCCGGGTGCCCACGGCTCCGTCAGGGCGACGGCGGGAGGCGTTGTGACCAGACGGGGAGATGCAACTGGTTGGACTGCTGATGCAGGCCGCGCTCGGAACGCTGGCCAGATTCAGCCATCAGCCGGCGATGAGGCAGTGACCGGCAATCGACGGCGGGTCTCCTACGACGAGTACATCCTGGCAGTCGCGCTGACCCTCGCGCGCCGGCATCGGCCGGTCTGGTGTTGGCGACGGTGGCGGCGAGTCTGCCGGTGCGGAGCCGAGTTGCCGTGTCACGCCCGGCATCGGATTCCGATCAATCGTGGCCACTGGCCGACGGAGGGGGAGTAGTGAACGACGGGCAGGTGCAGGCGATCCTCGCGGTGCACGTACGTGGGCTCGACGGCATGTGCGCCGGTTGCCGAGCCTGGTGGTCGCGGCTGGCGCCGTACCCGTGCTGGCAGGTGGAGTGGGCGACCAGCCGGCAGGCCCGGACGATCACTGCCCGGTTCCTGGAGGGTGTGCGGTGACCACCCACGGCCCGGTCATGCCGATCTGGAGCTGCGGAGGCTGCGACCTGCCCTGGCCCTGCCCGACGCGGAAGCGGGAGCTGCGGGCGGAGTATGCGGACGCTCCGGTGTCGCTGGCCCTCTACCTCGGCAGCTATCTCGTCCAGGCGACCGAGGACATGCCCTGGACGCCGGCCGGCGTGCTGCACCGCCGCTTTCTCGGATGGGTCAGGGATGCCGACCGGCCCACGCCAGCAGTACAGCAGCGAAGTACAGCAACAGTGCCAGCCGAACCGGGCCGAGAAGCGCGCCAGCAGGCCGTCTGACCTCGCACCAAGCCCGATCCGACCCGCTCGCCGAGAGTTCACACCGAAGAGGTCACTGGTTCACAGCCCGGCCAGGCCCGAACGGCCGTGGCGGCAATCCGCCACCGGCGGCCGTCCGCACGGCCGAATCGTTTGCGACATCAGCTCGAAAGGCAGACGAAGGACCAGTGCCGGGCGCACAAAACCGCTCGACGCTCGTTCATGGAAAGAGTGGCCATCCGGCGCGGAGTGGCCACTCTTTCCGGGAAACTGCGCGCTCGACGGCGGCGCGCGGGTCCCGTCAGGCGACGACCGAGACCATGCGGCCCTTCACCACGATGACCTTGCGGGGCTCCTTGCCGCCCAGCGAGCCGGCGACCGCCTCCAGCGCGGCCGCCCGGACGGCGTCCTCGGCGGCGTCGGCGGCCACCTCGATCCGGCCCCGCACCTTGCCGTTGACCTGCACCGGGTAGGTGACGGTCTCGGCGACCAGCAGCGCCGGATCGGCGGTCGGGAAGTCGACGTACGCCAGGGTGCTGTCGTGGCCCAGCCGCCGCCACAGTTCCTCGGCGATGTGCGGGGCGAACGGCGCCACCATCAGCACCAGCGGCTCGGCCACCTCGCGCGGGGTCTCCGCCAGCCGGGTCAGCCCGTTGGTCAGCTCGATCAGCTTGGCGATCGCGGTGTTGAACCGGATCCCCTCCATGTCGCCGCGAACCCCGTCGATGACCTTGTGCAGCAGCCGCCGGGTCGCCTCGTCGGCCGGCGCGTCGGTGACCCGCAGCTCGCCGGTCTGCTCGTCGACGACGGTCCGCCAGACCCGCTGCAGGAACCGGTACGACCCGACCACCGCCCGGGTCTCCCACGGGCGAGACACCTCCAGCGGGCCCATCGACATCTCGTACACCCGGAAGGTGTCCGCGCCGTACGCCGCACACATCTCGTCCGGGGTGACGACGTTCTTCAGCGACTTGCCCATCTTGCCGTACTCGCGCCGGACCTCGGTCTCGCCGTGGAAGTACCGGCCGTCGACCTCGACGACCTCCTGAGCCGGCACGTACGTGCCCCGGGGATCGGTGAACGCGTACGCCTGGATCATGCCCTGGTTGAACAGCCGACGGAACGGCTCGAACGACGAGACGTAGCCCAGGTCGTACAGCACCTTGTGCCAGAAGCGGGCGTACAGCAGGTGCAGCACGGCGTGCTCCTGGCCGCCGACGTACAGGTCGGTGCCACCGCAGTCGCCGGGCTGCTGCGGCCCCATCCAGTACGCCTCGTTCTCCGGGGCGACGAAGCGCGCGGAGTTGGTCGGGTCCAGGTAGCGCAGCTCGTACCAGCAGGAGCCGGCCCACTGCGGCATCACGTTGGTCTCCCGGGTGTAGCGCTTGGGCCCGTCACCCAGGTCCAGCTCCACCTCCACCCAGTCGCGCCGGCGGGACAGCGGGGTCTCCGGGTTGCTGTCGGCGTCCTGCGGGTCGAACGTCTTCGGCGAGAAGTCGTCCACCTCGGGCAGCTCGACCGGCAGCATCGACTCGGGCAGCGCGATCGGCGCCCCGGTGGAGTCGTACACGATCGGGAACGGCTCACCCCAGTAGCGCTGCCGGGAGAACAGCCAGTCCCGCAGCCGCCAGGTCACCGCGCCGGCGCCGTGCCCGTTGGCCTCCAGCCACTCGATGATCCGGGCCTTGGCGTCGGCCACGCCCAGGCCGTTCAGGTCCACGCCGCGGTCGGGCGCGGCGCTGTTGACCGCCGGGCCGTCCCCGGTGTACGCCTTGCCGTCGAAGCCCGCCGGCGGCTGCACGGTCCGCACGATCGGCAGGTCGAAGACCTCGGCGAAGTCCCAGTCCCGCTCGTCCTGGGCGGGCACCGCCATGATCGCGCCGGTGCCGTAGCCGGCCAGCACGTAGTCGGCGATGAAGATCGGGACACGCCCGCCGGTGACCGGGTTGGTGGCGTACGCGCCGACGAAGACGCCGGTCTTCTCCTTGGTCTCCGCCTGCCGCTCCACGTCCGTCTTGGCCGCGGCGGCCTTCCGGTACGCCTCGACGGCGGCCCGCGGGCTGGCGTGCCCGCCGGTCCAGGCCTCCTTCGTCCCCTCCGGCCAGGCCGCCGGCACCAGCACGTCGACCAGCTCGTGCTCGGGGGCCAGCACCATGTAGGTGGCCCCGAAGACCGTGTCCGGCCGGGTCGTGAACACCCGCACCGGGCCCTGGTCGGTCGGGAAGTCGATGTGCGCGCCGGTCGACTTGCCGATCCAGTTGCGCTGCATCATCTTGATCGGCTCGGGCCAGTCCAGGGTGTCCAGGTCCGCCAGCAGCCGGTCCCCGTACGCGGTGATCCGCATCATCCACTGCTTCAGGTTCCGCTTGAAGACCGGGAAGTTGCCGCGCTCGGAGCGGCCGTCGGCGGTGACCTCCTCGTTGGCCAGCACGGTGCCCAGCCCCGGGCACCAGTTCACCGGCGCCTCCGACACGTACGCCAGCCGGTGGTCGTCGACGACCTTCCGCCGCTCGACCACGGTCAGCTCGGCCCACGGCCGGCCGTCCGGGGTGGGCCGGGTGCCCCCCTCGAACTCCGCGATCAGCTCGGCGACCGGCCGGGCCCGGCCGGCCCGCGGGTCGTACCAGGAGTTGAAGACCTGCAGGAAGATCCACTGCGTCCAGCGGTAGAAGTCGGTGTCGATGGTGGCCACCGAGCGCCGCTCGTCGTGGGCCAGGCCCAGCCGGCGCAGCTGCGCCTTGTACCGCTCGATGTTCGCCTCGGTGGTGGTCCGGGGGTGGGTGCCGGTCTGCACCGCGTACTGCTCGGCCGGCAGGCCGAACGCGTCGAAGCCCATCGCGTGCAGCACGTTGCGCCCGGCCATCCGCTGGTAGCGCGCGTAGCAGTCGGTGCCGATGTAGCCCAGCGGGTGGCCGACGTGCAGGCCGGCGCCCGACGGGTAGGGGAACATGTCCAGCACGTACAGCTTCTCGGCGCCCGCCCGGGGGTGGTCCGGGTCGGCCAGCGGGCCGGTCGGGTTCGGCGCGTGGAAGGTGCCCTCCCGCTCCCAGGTGTCCTGCCAGCGGTGCTCGATCTCCTCGGCCATGGCCGCGGTGTACCGGAACGGGGGGATGTCGGTCGCCGGTGCGGCTGCCTCACTCATGGCGTCTCCTCGGCGCGGGTCATGTCGGATATGGGGAGGTCTGCTGCGGGCACAAAAAAGCCCCTCGCGCAGGAGGGGCGGCCGTGCTGTCGCGCGTTCAGCGCATCAGCACGGCTCGGTAAGAAGCAGGAAGACTCCGGCCATGCCGGCAGTGTACCCCGCCCACCGGCGGGCCAGCTCGCCCGCACCACAGGTCGGGACGTTCCCCCGGTCCGGCGAATATTTCGGGCGTAACCGACCGACGGGCTGCGGGGGTCGGCGACAACGACAAACATGGTTAGCCTGAGAGGCCACTGAGATTTCTGCGGCAGACGAGGCTCGGCGTCGCGAACCCAACGGCGGGTCCAGGTGCTCTATTCAGAGCTGCCGTCCAGGCGACGAGGAGGAGGCCCGTGACACAACAGACCTGGGACGAGGTGGGCGGTCTGCTGCCGCACGACGAGTTCCGCGCCGCCAGCGAGGCCATCGTGGCCAACATCGAGCAGGTCATCGAGGGCAAGACGGCCACCGTACGGCTCGCCCTGGCCGTGCTGCTCGCCGAGGGCCACCTGCTCATCGAGGACGTGCCCGGCGTCGGCAAGACCAAACTCGCCAAGGCCCTCGCGCGCTCGATCGACTGCTCGGTGCGCCGGATCCAGTTCACCCCCGACCTGCTGCCCAGCGACGTCACCGGGGTCAGTGTCTACAACCAGGAGACCCACGACTTCGAGTTCCGGCCGGGCGCGGTCTTCGCCAACCTGGTGGTCGGCGACGAGATCAACCGGGCCTCGCCGAAGACCCAGTCGGCGCTGTTGGAGTGCATGGAGGAGCGGCAGGTCACCGTCGACGGGGTGACCTACCAGCTGCAGACCCCGTTCATGGTGATCGCGACGCAGAACCCGATCGAGATGGAGGGGACGTACCCGCTGCCGGAGGCGCAGCGCGACCGGTTCACCGCCCGGATCGCGATGGGCTACCCGGACGCGGGCGCCGAGCTGGCCATGCTGGACGGGCACGGGGCCGCCGACCCGCTGAACGAGCTGCGGCCGGTCTCCGACGCGGCCACCGTCCGCCGGCTCATCGGACACGTCCGCCAGGTGCACGTCGCCGACGCGGTCAAGCAGTACGCGGTCGACCTGGTCACCGCCACCCGCGAGGCGACCGACCTGCGGCTCGGCGCGTCCCCGCGGGCCACCCTCCAGCTGCTGCGCACCGCCCGCGCGGTGGCCGCCCTGGAGGGCCGGGACTACGTCCTCCCGGACGACCTGCAGGTGCTCGCGGTGCCGGTGCTGGCGCACCGGATCATCCCGACCGCCGACGCCCAGCTCGCCCGCCGCACCACCGACGCGATCGTGGCCGAGCTGGTGCACCGGCTGCCGCTGCCGCACGACCGGAAGCGCTCGCCGTACGACACCCGGCCCGCCCCGGGCAACGGCCGCGGGCCGTACGAACCACGGAGGCCGTGAGGTGCGCGACGGGCTGCGCGGACTGACCACCCGCGGCCGCTCCTTCCTGGCGGCCGCGTTCGCCGCCGCGATCTCCGCCGCGATCCTCGGCGAGAAGGACCTGCTCCGGGTGGCCGTCCTGCTCGCCATCCTGCCCCTGCTCGCGGCGGCCTACGTCGGGCGCAGCCGGTACAAGGTCGCCTGCAACCGGTCGCTCGAACCGCACCGGGTGCCGGTGGGGGCCAGCTCCCGGGTGGTGCTGCGGCTGCAGAACCTCTCCCGCCTGCCGACCGGCACCCTGCTGCTCGAGGACCGGCTGCCGTACGCGCTGGGCAGCCGGCCGCGGGTGGTGCTGGAGCGGCTCGGCGCGCACCAGGCCAGCTCGGTCGCGTACACCGTCCGGGCCGACGTGCGCGGCCGGTACGAGGTGGGCCCGCTGGTGGTCCGGCTGACCGACCCGTTCGGGCTCTGTGAGCTCAGCCGGGCCTTCCCCAGCACCGACCACCTCACGGTGATCCCGCAGGTCACCCCGCTGCCCGCGGTCCGCCTCCCCGGCGAGTACGCGGGCAGCGGCGACAGCCGGGCCCGCTCGGTCGCGGTACACGGCGAGGACGACGCCGCCACCCGGGAGTACCGGATGGGCGACGACCTGCGCCGGGTGCACTGGAAGTCGACCGCCCGCACCGGCGAGCTGATGGTGCGCCGGGAGGAGCAGCCCTGGGAGAGCCGGGCCACGGTCGTGCTGGACACCCGGGCCTTCGGTCATCGGGGCGACGGCCCGACGGCGAGCTTCGAGTGGGCGGTCTCGGCCGCCGCGAGCATCGCGGTGCACCTGCGCCAGGCCGGATACAAGCTGCGCCTGGTCACCGGCGACGGCACGGACGTGGACGCCACCGAGGCGGGCGGCGAGGGCCTGCTCCTGGACCACCTCGCCCAGGTGCACCTGGACAAGCGCGGTGAGATCACCTCGCTGGTGCAGCAGGTCCGGCAGCGGGCCGACGGCGGCCTGATCATCGCGCTGTTCGGCACGCTCGGCACCGCCGAGGCGGAGCTGCTGGCCGGCCTGCGCGGCAACGGCGCCACCTGCGTCGGCTTCCTGCTGGACAGCACCACCTGGCTCAACCTCCCGGCGAAGGCCCGGGCCGAGGCGGAGCACGCACACGGCACCGCCGCGCTCGCGCTGTTGCAGAGCGGCTGGCGGGTGATCGGCGTGGCGCACGGCAACCGGCTGCCGGTGCTCTGGCCGCAGGCGGCCCGCGGCTCGCAGGGCTTCGCGCTGCGGGCGGCGCTGGCCGAGACCGTCGCCGGAGGCATGCGATGACCGGAAGGGTGGACCCGTGACCGCGCACCGCAACCTCGGTTTCGTCGCCGCCGCATCGACCCTGCTGGCCGCGGCGCCGCTGTCGGCGATCTTCCAGCGCTGGACGTGGTTGGTCCAGGCGGCCATCGTGGTCGCCGTGGTGGCCGGCGCCGCCGCGCTGAGCCGGCTGGGTCGTGCCCCGCTGTGGGGCCAGATCCTCGCCATGCTGGCCGGCCTCACGCTCGGCCTGACCTGGATCTTCCCGGGCGGCACCGAGCTGCTCGCGTTCGTGCCGACGCCGGCGACCTTCGCCCACTTCGCCGAGCTGCTCGGCGACTCGGTGCAGGACATGCGCTCGTACGGCGTGCAGGTGCCGGACGTCGACTCGCTGCTCTTCCTCGCCGTGCTCGGCGTCGGCACCGTCGCCGTGGTGGTGGACGTGCTGACCGTCGGGCTGCGTCGGCCGGCGCTGGCCGGCCTGCCCATGCTGGCGATCTACTCGGTGCCGGTGGCGGTCTACGTGGACAGCGTCCCCGCCACCCCGTTCATCGTGGGCGCCTGCGGCTACCTGTGGCTGCTGGTCACCGACAATGTCGACCGGGTCCGCCGGTTCGGCCGCCGGTTCACCGGCGAGGGCCGGGACGTGGACGTCTGGGAGGCGTCGCCGCTGGCCGCGGCCGGCCGCCGGCTGGCCGTGGTCGGGGTGGCCCTCGCCGTGGCGTTGCCGCTGGCCGTGCCGGGGATGACCGGCGGGCTGATGAACGCGGTCGCCGACGGCACCGGCGACGGCACCGGGCGGCCGGGGCAGGGCGGCAGCCCGGGCCGGATCGACCTGTTCGCCGCGCTCAGTGGCCAGCTCAACCAGTCCGAGGTGACCGAGCTGGTCAAGGTGAGCACCAACGAGTCGGCTCCGTTCTACCTGCGCTTCGGGGTGGCCGACGACCTGAACCCGGCCGGCTTCCGGGTCCGCGTACCGACCGGCCGGTCGGTGACCCGGAACCTGCCGGACCCGACCGAGCGCGGCGGGCGGGGCGTCGACCAGCAGCGCTACCGGGCCACCGTCGAGGTGACGAAGAACCTCACCATGCCGCTGCTGCCGGTCTACGCGGAGCCGGTGAAGACGGAAGACCTCAACGGCAACTGGCTCTACGACCCGAACCTGCAGATCGTCTTCTCCAACCGGGAGAACTCCCGGGGGAAGCGCTACGCGTTCGACTACGTCCGCTCGACGTACAGCCTGGGGGTGCTGCGCGCGGCGCCGTCGCTGCCGGCCGACGACCCGGTGCTGCGCCAGCAGACGCGCACGCCGTCGGTGCCGGCGGTCGACACGCTGGTCGCCCAGCTCGTCAAGGGTCGGCAGAACGACTACGACAAGGTCCGGGCGATCTACGACTACTTCTCGGTGGAGAACGGCTTCACGTACTCGCTCTCCACCAGGGGCGGCACCAGCGGCGACGACATCACCGACTTCCTCGCCACCAAGGTCGGCTTCTGTCAGCAGTACGCCGCGGCGATGGCCTGGCTGGTCCGGGCCGCCGGCATCCCGGCCCGGGTGGCGTTCGGCTTCACCAACGGCAGCAACTCGAACGGCCGCACGTACGTGCTGACCAACCGGAACCTGCACGCGTGGACCGAGGTCTACTTCGGTGGGATCGGCTGGGTGCCGTTCGACGCCACCCCGGCGGCGGCCATCCAGGGTTCGGTCCGGTCGTCCTGGGCGCCGGACACCAACGCACTGGAGGAGACTCCCTCGGCGCCCGGGGTCAACCCCTCCGCGGGTCCGATCGACTCGTCGACCGGCCCGAACGCGAAGGACCCGCACGAGAAGGACGCCGATCAGGGGCTCAGCGTCGGCGCGAACGACCCGACCCGGCAGTCTCCGGTCTGGCCGTGGTGGCTCGGCGGCGCGGTGCTCGCGCTGCTGGTGCTGCTGGCCGTGCCGGCGGCGCGCCGGTCGGCGCTGCGCCGTCGCCGGCGGGCCCGGGCGCTCACCCCGGCGGCCACGGTGCTGAGCGCCGTTCCCGGTCCCCGGGGCGGCGCCCGGGATGTCACGGTCGGGGTGGACGCCGAGCGGGCCCGGGCGGACGCGCACGCCGCCTGGGACGAACTGCTCGACACCCTGATCGACTACCAGGTACGCGTCGACCGGACGGAGACCCCGCGGGCCACCGCCGAGCGGCTGGTCCGGGAGAGCCTCGCCGAGGACACCGGGGCGATGACCGGGGTGCGGCTGCTCGGCCGGGCCGAGGAGCGGGCCCGCTACGCCCGCGACCCGCTCACCGGCGAGGCGCTGCACCCGGCCCTGCGGTCGGTACGCACGACGCTGGCCGCCCGGGCCGACCGGCGTACCCGGATCATGGCGGCGCTGCTGCCGCCGTCGGTGCTGCTGCGCTGGCGTACGGCGGTGGCGGACCGGTCCAGCCGGCTGGTCACCACCACCGGGCGAGTGCGCGACCGGCTGCTGCGCTGGAATCCGCGCCGCCTCCTGGCGGGCCGCCCGGCCCGCTGACGGTCCGCCCGTCCGTCGGCGCTCCCCCGCCGACGGATGGGCGGACACCCATCGCATCGGCCGCGCGGCCCGGGCACGGTCGGCGGTCGGGGTACGCGAAATCGCGCTCGATCCTGGTTCGAGTGGCATCCGGCGTGCTCCGATGCCACTACTTCTGATCGAACGCGATCTTGCCGCAGAGCGAGGGGTCAGGGGCCGGAGAGGTTCGGGTCGGTACGGGGGCGAGCGCGGCGCAGCGCCGGCCCGCCGGTGGCGCAGCCGGCGTGCGCGGGCCGGTGCCGTCAGAGGTGGGACGTGGTCAGCGGTGCCCCTCCGGGCGCTGCCGCCAGCGGTCCTCCATCCGGTCGAGGAAGGAGCCCCGCCGGCCGGTCCGGCCGCGGGTCCGACGGCTGGTCGTGCCGCCCACCACGTGCAGGTCGGGCGACTGGGAGCGGCGATGCGACTGCACCGCGTAACCCAGTGAGGCCAGCATGACGACGAAGCCCGCCACGGCCACCGGGGTCGTCTTGATCACGGCACCGTAGATCAGCAGGGCCAGACCAACGATGACCACGCCGGCAGCGACGAGCACGCGACGCCGCGCGTGGAAACGCGGGTCGCTGGCGCGCACGGCCGAGGCGAACTTGGGGTCCTCGGCAAGCGACCGCTCGATCTGCTCGAACAGCCGCTGCTCGTGCTCCGAGAGCGGCACGGCACTCCTCCCCGGTCACGTGAGTCGGCCCGGTCGGGCCGACAGACCGTGGCAGCCAACCGGCTGCTTGCCGTCAAGTCTACGAGGGGCCCCGCGCGTCGGAAAGCGGGACGACCTACGGCCGGGTCGGTTTTTCGACTCGTCGTGGATCACGCTTCCCGAGAAGACTGGCCGGACCTATGACGGACCGCCCGAATCGGGCAGCCGCGGCGTCCGCCGCCGCCTCCGCCTCCCGCCAGCCGCGCTCCGGCTCGCCCAGGGTGAGCTGGCGCGGCGTCTCCTCCGCGGCGGCCAGCCCCTCCACGCGTACGCCGACCAGGCGGACCGGCTCGCCGGGGGCGAGCGCGGTCCACAGCGCCCAGGACGTGTCGAACATCTCCCGGGCGGTGTCGGTGGGCACGGAGAGCGTGCGGGACCGGTTGACGGTGCGGAAGTCGGCGAGCCGGACCTTGAGCGACACGGTCCGCCCGACCTGCCCGGCCGCGCGCAGCCGGGCGCCGACCTTCTCGGCGAGGGCCAGCAGGGTCCGACGGATCTCCAGCGGGTCGGTCACGTCGACGTCGAAGGTCACCTCCGCCCCGATCGACTTCTCCACCTGCTCCGGGGAGACCCGGCGCGGGTCCCGCCCCCAGGCCAGCTCGTGCAGGTGGGTCGCGGCGGCCTCGCCGACCGCCCGGCGGAGCAGGCCGAACGGCGCCTCGGCCAGCGCCCCGACGGTGTGCAGACCGAGCCGGCGCAGCGCCTCGGCGGAGCGCTCCCCCACCCCCCAGAGCGCGTCGACCGGCAACGGGTGCAGGAACTCGATCACCCGGGCGGCGGGCACCACCAGCAGGCCGTCGGGCTTGGCCCGGGTGGAGCCCAGCTTGGCCACGAACTTGCTCGCCGCCACCCCGACCGAGCAGGTCAGATCCTGCTCCTCGGCAACCCGGCGGCGGATCAGCCGGGCGATCTCCGCGGGCCGGCCGAACAGCTTGCGGGCCCCGGCCACGTCGAGGAACGCCTCGTCCAGGGAGAGCGGCTCGACCAGCGGGGTGACGTCCCGGAAGATCCGCATGACCGCCCGGGAGGCCGCCGAGTACTGGGTGAAATCCGGCGGCAGATAGACCGCGTGCGGGCAGAGGGCCCGGGCCCGGGCGGTGGGCATGGCGCTGCGGACGCCGTACCGGCGGGCCTCGTAGCTGGCCGAGCTGACCAC
>NZ_JAPDPH010000142.1 GCF_026013475.1 Micromonospora yasonensis
CTGCCGGTGGGCAGCACGAACAGGACGCAGATGATCGCGACCCAGACGAGCGCCGTCCACCCGACCGGCGCGCTCCAGCGGCCCAGGTTCCACGGGCCGACCGCGAAGTCCGCCGTCCGCCGGCGCAGGAAGACCGGCGCCACGTACGCGATGTAGAGACCGATCACCGCGATGGAGGTGGCCGCCAGGTAGGCGGTGGTGTTCCACAGCGACGGCAGGACCAGCAGGGTCGAGCACGTCACGCAGAGCCAGATGGAGTTCGTCGGCGTACCGGTGCGCGGGTTGACGCGCTTCCAGATCCGCGAGCCGGGCAGGGCGCCGTCCCGGCTGAACGCGTACGTCATCCGGGAGTTCGCCGTCACCGAGGCCATGCCGCAGAAGAACTGGGCAACCACGCAGATGAAGAGCAGGAACGTGCCGAGGTCGCGCCCCGCGGCGTCGATGAAGATCTGCGCCGGGGGCAACCCCAGCTCGGTGGTCCGCTCCGCCTGGTAGTCCTGGATGGACCAGGTGATGGCGAACAGGAGCACGAAGCCGGCGATGACCGAGACCACCACCGACATCACGATGCCGCGCGGCGCGGAGCGGGCGGCGTCGTGCGTCTCCTCCGCCACGTGCGCGCTCGCGTCGTAGCCGGTGTAGGTGTACTGCGCCATCAACAGACCGATGAGGACGGCGTACCCGGCGGCACCGGCAAAGGTGAAACCGGTCTCGTTGCGTACCTCGAAGAAGACCTCGGAGACGGGCTTGTGCTGGTCCGGCACGATCGCGAGCACGGCGACGATGATCGCCACGCCGGCGAGATGCCACCAGGCGCTGACGTCCGACAGCAGCCGGACGAGACTGACCCCGAAGGTGTTGAGCAGGCCGTGGGCGACGATGATCAGCAGGAAGATCAGGAAGGTACGCCCAGCGGTCACCTCCATGTCGAAGGCGAGGCCCAGGAAGGCCGACGTGGTGATCGCCGCGCCGAAGTCGATCGCGGCGGTCACCGCCACCTCGCCCAGGAAGTTGAACCAGCCGACGAACCAGGCCCAGGCGGCCTTGTTCCGCTTGGCGAGCGCGGCGGCCCACCAGTAGAGGGCGCCGGCGGTGGGATAGACCGAGCAGATCTCGGCCATGGCCAGCGCGACGAAGATGACCATGACGCCGACGAAGAGCCAGCCCAGCGTGATGGCCAGCGGCCCGCCCGCCGTCATGGCGATGCCGTACGACGTGATGGCGCCGGCCAGGATGGAGATGATGGAGAACGAGACGGCGAAATTGGAGAAGCCGGACAGCTTCCGGCGCAACTCCTGCTTGTATCCCAGCTGCGCGAGCCGCTCCTCGTCGCTGATGGGGGAAGCCGAGGGTACGCCGTCCTGGATCGTTGAGCTCATCGGTGTCTCCCTTGGACCGCGGGGGTGGAAACTGTGACCTGGGTCACCGCCTGACGGGATAATCGCGCTCACGCTCCACCAGGTCAATGGAGATCGACCGAAAATTTGGCCAGGATCAGACCTTTAACCGATGCGGGCGGCGTGCTGCCGCACCGGGTCGGTGGAACCGGCGGCGCTAATTGCGTTGCCCCGCCGGCCCGAACGGCGGCATCCTTGAGCCCGTGACCAGGCCCGATCGCGGCGGGCCGACACCGGACGCTCGGCACCGTCCGGTCCGCGCCGGCGCGGGGCGTCCACCTCTCTCTCACTGACGTACGGCGATCCGCCGTACCCTCCGGACGCCCCGCGCCGCCGCTCCCGTTCACCCAGTCTCCGGCCGCCCTCGCCGCCGTCACGACGGTCAGGACGGCCCGGCGGCGACCCAGGCCAGCAGGAAGTCCGCGGCCGGCACGGCGAAGAGCAGGCAGACCGCGGCCAGCCGGGGGATCGACGGCCGCCGGACGGCGACGGCGTACCCGGCGACCAGGACCGGCGCCCAGCCGGTCTGCAGGGCCCAGGATTCCCGCCGGACCAACAGGTCCAGGTGGCAACTGATCAGCCACAGCGCCGTCGCCGCCGCCCAGAGGGCGAGCCCCGCCCGCCGGCAGACCCGGGGCGTCCAGCGGACCGCGGCGGTGGTGTCGCCGGCCGCCTCGTCCGCGTCGACGTCCAGCACCGTGGTCGGCAGGTAGAGCGCGGCCACCAGGAGCAGGCCCAGCAGCGCCAGCGGAACCGGGTAGTCGGTGACGGGCCGGTGCAGCGACCAGCCCGCCATCGGGGCGAGCACGCCGACGGCGAGGGCGTTGACGGCGACGTCGAAGCCGGGCCGGGTCTTGAGGCGGACCGGTGGCGCACTGTAGAGCCAGCCGAGCAGCAGCACGGCGGCCGTACCCGTGGCGAAGGCCGGCCGGATCGCGGCGGCGACGGCGAGCGCGGCGATGGCGGCCCCGGCGTGCCAGCGGATCAGGTCGGCCTCGGTGAGCAGGCCGGTGACCAGCGGCGCGGTCGCCTTGCGGGGGTTCCGTCGGTCGCTGGGCAGGTCGTGCAGATCGTTGACCGCCAGGACGGCGGCCCACACCAGCGGACCGAGCACGACCAGCGCGGCGAGCGACCGCGCAACCGCGTCGCCGGGTGGCAGCCAGTCGCGCGTCGCGAGCACGGAGCCGGCGTAGGCGGCTGCCCAGCCGAGCGGCCAGAACCACGGGCGGGTCATGCGGAGCACCGCCCCGGCCCGGTCCAGTCGCCGGCCAGCGGCGGGACGCAGGAGGACCATGAACCCGACGGTAGGAACCGGCCGGGCGGCGAGCCTCACGCCGTGGGGTCGGTCGCCTCCCCCGCCGGGGGGAACTCCGGCTCCGGGACGCGCAGGACCAGACCGGGCTCGGCGACCGGGGACCCGCCCGGGTCCGCCGCGCCGCGCCGGCTGAACCGGTCAGGCGAGCAGCAGGCCGGCCACCCAGAGCGCGGCGATGACCAGGCCGGCCAGGAACTCGACCAGCATGGACAGTCCGGCCGCCTTGAGCGCCTGCACGGTGGCCGGCCAGGCGAGCTGGTTGCTGCCCAGCCGGAGCCGCTCGACGCCCCAGATCCCGCCGACGAAGCCGACCGGCAGGCCGACGACCGGGATGACGAAGAAGCCGACCAGCCCGAGCAGGCCCCCGGCCAGCAGCGACGAGGTGGGCACCCCGGTCCGTTTCAGGTTCCGCCCCGGCCAGGCGTACTTGACCACCGCCCCGCCGGCGGCGACCACGGTGGCCGCGGCCAGCACCGCCCAGCGGCCCGGGCCGGCGCCGCCGAACAGCGCCCACACCAGCACCCCGCCCCAGCACAGCGGGAGTGCCGGCAGCCCGGGCACCACCACCCCGGCCAGCCCGGCCAGGATCGCCAACGCGGCGACCACCGACACCACCGCCTGCGTATCGGTCAGACTCACGGCTGCTCCTCCCCGCCCGTGCGGATCTCATGCCGCCTGGTGCCTGTTAAGAGGGGGCCCCTTCTCTACCCGAGGCGTTAAGAAGGGGCCCTTCCTTACCCCCCAGCTGGGCGTGGATGCGGTTGGCCGGCATCGGCGGGCCGAACCAGCGGCCCTGGCCGGTGTCGCAGCGCAGCGCGCGCAGCCGCTCCGCCTGCACCTCGGTCTCCACCGCCTCCGCGGTCACCCAGAGCTCCAGGGCGTGCGCCAGCCGGACCAGCGCGTCGACGATCCGCTCGTCGCGGTGGTCGGCGGCGTCGTCCGTGCCGTCGTTCCGGATGCCCTCGACGAACGGGCCGGCCAGTTTCAGGCAGTGGATCGGCAGCCGGCGCAGGTACGCCAGGTTCGAGTACCCGGTGCCGAAGTCGTCGATGGCCAGCCGGACGCCGAGGTCGGCGAGCTGGTGCAGGGAGCGCAGCGGCTCCCCGGCGGTGCCCATCACGGCGCTCTCGGTCAGCTCCAGCTGGAGCAGCTCGGCGGGGAGGCCGGTGTGCTGCAACGCCTCGGCGACGGTCTCCACGATGGCCGGGTCGTCGGCCTGCCGGGCGGCCAGGTTGACGCTGACCACCAGCCGCGTCCCCGGGTACGCCCGCCGCCACCCCTCGGCGTCCCGGCACGCCTGCTTCAGCACCCAGGCGCCGAGCCGGACGATCAGGCCGGTCTCCTCGGCCAGCCCGATGAACCGATCCGGGCCGATCAGCCCCAGGTCCGGATGCTGCCAGCGGACCAGCGCCTCCACCGCCACCATCGACTCGTCGAGCAGGGACACGATCGGCTGGTAGTGCAGCACGAACTCGCCCCGGTCCAGCGCGGCCGGCAGCCCGGCGGCCAGGGCCGACCGGGCGATGTCGGCGGCGCTGCGCTCCGGGTCGTAGACCGCCCAACGGCCGCGCCCCTCGGCCTTGGCCCAGTAGAGGGTGGTGTCGGCGGCCTTCATCAGCTCCGACACGCTGGTCTCCACGGCCGGGCACTCCACGATGCCGATGCTGGCCGAGACGGCGAGCTGCTGGTCCCCGACGTGGACCGGGGCGGAGACCGCGGCGAGGGCCAGCTCGGCCACTTCCACCGCGTCGTCGAGGCCGCCGCCGGAGTCGACCAGGATGACGAACTCGTCGCCGCCCATCCGGGCCACCAGGTGGCCCTGGCCGGCCACGCAGTCGGCCAGCCGCCGACCGATCACCTTGAGCAGGCGGTCGCCGAGGCCGTGGCCGAGGCTGTCGTTGATCGCCTTGAAGCCGTCCAGGTCGATGAAGCAGAGCCCGACCCGCTGCTCCGGGCCGGCGGTGTCGAAGACCTCGCCCAGGGTCTCGAGGAAGAGCGTCCGGTTGGGCAGGCCGGTGAGCGGGTCGTGCAACGCCTGGAAGCGCAGCCGCTGCTCGAGCTCGTACCGCTCGGTGATGTCCTCGATCATCGCGACGGTGAACCGGGGGCGGCCGTCGTCGTGCCGGATCAGCGAGACGGCCAGGTCGGTCCGGATGGTGCTGCCGTCCTTGCGGTAGTAGCGCTTCTCGACTCGTACGCTGTCGTGCTTGCCCTCGGTCAGCTCCTGGTAGAGCTCCCACATGCCGGCCGCGTCGTCGGCGTGGCACAGCGCGGCGACGTTGATCCGGCGCAGTTCCTCGACGGTGTAGCCGAGCATGTCCGCGAAGGACTGGTTGACCTCCAGGATGGTGCCGTCGACGGCGGCGATGCCGATCCCGATCGCCGCGCCGGTGAAGACCGCCCGGAACCGGGCCTCGCTGTCCCGCAGGGCCTGCTCCACCGCGTCCCGGGCCTGCCAGGCGGAGCGGGCGATCCGCTCCTGCTGGCTGAAGGTCCGGTCGCGCAGCGCCCGGGCGAAGCCGGCCCCGAGGGCGCCCTGCAGGGCGACCACCCGTTCGCGCACCTCGGGCTCCTCGGCCAGGGGCGGCAGCACCCGGGGCAGGAACCGGTCGCCGAGCGCCTGGACCGACCAGTCCAGCACGCCCGGGTCGGTGAGGTGCGCCGCCACCAGGGCCCGCCCCACGTCCTCCGCCACCCGCGCGGAGAACACCGGGGCGAGCAGGGCCTGCCCGAGCCGTACGGTGTGCTCCAGCAGCAGCCGCTCGGTCCCGGCCGCGCTGAGTGGCACGAACCCGATGCGCCGCACCGCCCGGGCCCATTCGGCGGCGTACGCCTGAGCACCCGGCCGGCTGAACCCGCCCCCGCCGGGGTCCGGGGCGTGCATGTCGGCTCAGCCGGCGGGCCGGTCGTACCGGGCGACGCCGCCGAACGCCCCGAACCGCTCGGGGTGCTCGTCCACGTCCGACGGTGAGTCGGGCCGCCACAGCGGCATGTGCACCACGCCCGGTTCGAGGATCGTCCAGTCGCCGAAGTAGCCGCTGACCTCGGCGCGCGAGCGGAGGGTGATCTCGGTGGCGGTACGCGCGGAGAGTCGCTGCGCGTCCAGCATCTCCTGCGGCTGGTCCTCGAAGGTCGAGTGAGAGATGACCAGGAAGCTGCCCGGCGCGGCGGCGGACCGCAGGGTGGCCAGGATGTCGCCGGGCCGGTCGGCGTCGGGGATGAAGTGCACCACCCCGGCGAGCAGGATGCCGAGCGGCCGGTCGAGGTCGATCAGGCCGCTGGCCCGGGCCTGGTCCAGGATCAGCTTCGGCTCCCGCAGGTCACCGTGGATGGCGACGGCCCGGTCGTTGCCGGCGAGGAGGTCCCGGCTGTGCGCCACCGCGACCGGGTCGATGTCGACGTAGATGATCCGTGCCGCGGGGTTGGCCGCCTGGGCCACCTCGTGCACATTGCCCACGGTGGGAATCCCGGACCCGATGTCGAGGAACTGGTCGATTCCCGCGTCGAGCAGCGCCCGTACCGCCCGGCGCAGGAACTCCCGCCCGGAGCGCATGGTGGCGGCCAGGTTCGGGGTCATGGCCGCGATCTGCTCGGCGAGCTGCCGGTCGATCTCGAAGTTGTGCGCGCCGCCGAGGAAGTAGTCGTAGACCCGGGCCGCGCTGGGCCGGGTCAGGTCGATCTCGGCGGGAATTCCGTCCGGCGTCTGCATCGTCGGCCCCCCAGGTCGTCGCCGCAGACGCGGGCGGCCCGGAACCGGGCCGACCCGCGACTGATCGTGTGGTCCACACCACTCTATGCGGGGGCTGCCAGGTCCGGGAGATCCACTGTCGAGGGACGGCCCGGGTCCGGGTCAGGCGGCCGACTCCAACAGCAGCGAGATGCCCTGTCCGACGCCGATGCACATGGTGGCCAGGGCCCGCCGGCCGCCCCGGCGGCGCAGCTCCAGCGCGGCGGTCAGCGCCAGCCGGGCACCGCTGGCGCCGAGCGGGTGGCCGAGGGCGATGGCGCCGCCGTTCGGGTTGACGTGCTCGGCGTCCTCGGGCAGCCCCAGCTCGCGCAGCACCGCCACGGACTGGGCCGCGAACGCCTCGTTCAGCTCGATCACGTCGACGTCGGTCAGGCCCAGGCCGTACCGGTCGAGCAGCTTGCGGGTGGCCGGAACCGGGCCGATCCCCATGATCCGGGGCGGTACGCCGGCCGCCGCCGCGCCGGTCACCCGGGCGAGGGGGGTGAGGCCGTACCGGGCGACGGCCGCCTCGGAGGCGACCAGCAGGGCCACCGCGCCGTCGTTGACGCCGGAGGAGTTGCCGGCGGTCACCGTGCCGCCCTCGCGGAACGGGGTGGGCAGGGCGGCGAGCTTCTCCAGCGACGTCTCCCGCGGGTGCTCGTCGGCCTCGACCAGCTTCGTCTCGCGCCGGCCGGCCGGCACGGTCACCGGCACGATCTCCTCGGCCAGCCGGCCGTCCGCCTGCGCCTTGGCGGCGCGCTGCTGCGAGCGGAACGCGAACTCGTCCTGCGCCGCCCGGTCCACGCCGTACTCGGCGGCGACGTTCTCCGCCGTCTCCGGCATCGAGTCGATCCCCCAGCCCCGCTTCATCAGGGGGTTGACCAGCCGCCAGCCGATGGTGGTGTCGTAGACCTCGGCGGTGCGGGCGAACGCGGTGGTCGCCTTCGGCATGACGAAGGGCGCCCGGCTCATGCTCTCCACCCCGCCGGCGACCATCAGGTCGGCCTCCCCGGCCACGATCGACCGGGCGGCGGTGGCCAGGGCGTCCAGGCCGGAGCCGCAGAGCCGGTTGACCGTGCTGCCGGGGACCTCCTCGGGCAGCCCGGCGAGCAGGGCCGCCATCCGGGCCACGTTGCGGTTGTCCTCGCCGGCCTGGTTGGCGCAGCCCAGGATCACGTCGTCGGTACGGGCCCAGTCCACGCTCGGGTGGCGGGCGACCAGCTCGCGGATCACGTGGGCGGCGAGGTCGTCGGGGCGGACCCCGGCGAGGGCGCCGGCGTACCGGCCGATTGGGGTGCGGACTCCGGCCACGAGGTATGCCACGGTCATGGGTGCTGCGTCCTTCGGGGGTGGGAAGGGGCTGGCGGCGGGGTCGCCCGCCGGGTCACGGGGACGCCCGGCGCCAGGATATCCGCGCCCGGAACGGCTAGGTTGACGGCATGGCCCGGGCCCAGTTCAGCGCAGAGAGCACCCGCAGCGGTCAGTTCGTCCGCCAGCCCAACCGGTTCACCGGTCGGGTCACCCCGCACTCGACCTCACCGGAGGGCGGTGGCCCCGACGACCAGGACCGCTGGCCGCTGGAGGCCGGCCGGTACCGGCTGGTCTGGTGCCGGGCCTGCCCGTGGGCGCACCGGGCGCGGATCGTCCGCAGCCTGCTCGGCCTGGAGGACGTGATCTCGCTGGGCACCGTCGACCCGATCCGGGACGAGCGGGGCTGGCGGTTCACCCTCGACCCGGATGGCTTCGACCCGGTCCTGGGCATCGGCTTCCTCTCCGACGCGTACCTGGCGACCGACCCGGACTACACCGGCCGGGTGACCGTGCCGGCGCTGGTGGACACGCTGACCGGGCGGGTGGTCACCAACGACTATCCGCAGCTCACCCTGGACTTCTCCACCGAGTGGCGGCGCTTCCACAAGCCGGGCGCGCCTGACCTCTACCCGGTCGAGCTGCGCCCGGAGATGGACGCGCTGATGGCGGAGATCCACCGGGACGTCAACAACGGCGTCTACCGGTGCGGCTTCGCCACCTCCCAGGAGGCGTACGACGAGGCGTACCGGGCGCTCTTCGCCCGGCTGGACGCGCTGTCGGAGCGGCTGGCCGGGCGGCGCTACCTGATGGGCGACCAGCTCACCGAGGCGGACGTGCGGCTGTTCACCACGCTGGTCCGCTTCGACGTCGCCTACCACGGGCACTTCAAGTGCAACCGGCAGAAGCTGACCGAGATGCCGGTGCTCTGGGCGTACGCCCGGGACCTGTTCCAGACCCCGGGCTTCGGCGAGACGGTGGACTTCGACCACATCAAGCGGCACTACTACGCCACCCACGAGATGATCAACCCGACCCGGATCGTGCCGCTGGGTCCGGATCTGCACGCCTGGACCACGCCACACGGGCGTGGCTGAGCCCGGCGTCCTCCGGGCCGCCGCCGCGTCCGCCGCCGCCGGCGGACCCGGCCCGGCGGCCGGGTCAGTGCTTGACGGCGAGTACCGGTCGGTCGGCGTCGAGCAGGATGCGCTGCGCCGCGCTGCCCATGATCAGCTTGCCGACCGGTGAGCGGCGGCGCAGGCCGATCACGACCACCGAGGCGTCGACCGCCTCGGCGACGCGCACGACCTCCTCGGCGAGGTCCCCGGCGTGCGCGTCCTGCCGGATCTCGACCTCGACACCGGCCGTCGTCGCCCGTTGGACGAGGTCCGCGATCTCGGCCTCGCCGGCGAGGTCCGCGCTGACCGGCGCGCCTTCGCGCGGGGTGTTGAGCACCAGCAACCGTTCCTGGCGGCGGCCGGCCTCCGCGACGGCGGCGGTGAAGGCCGCGTTCCCTTCCGAGGTGGGGATGTAGGCGACGAGAACGGTCACACGAGCTCCTTGGTGTCCTGGGGTGCGGGGTCGGGACGGGGCGCCGCCGGCCGGCGGCGCAGGGCGGCCCGCAGCGGCGGCAGCAGGGCCACGAGCAGGAACACGGCGAGCAGGGTCCCGGAGATCGGCCGGGTGAAGAAGCCGATCGGGTCGCCGTCGAAGATCAGCAGGGAGCGGCGCAGCGAGTTCTCCAGCAGCGAGCCGAGCACGAAGGCCAGCACCAGCGGGCCCGGCTCGAAGCCGAACTTCTTCATCAGGTACCCGAGGACACCGAAGAAGATCACCAGCACGATGTCGAACACGCTGTTGTTCACCGTGTAGACGCCCACCAGCGTGATCAGCACCGTGATCGGCGCGAGGATGGTCGCGCGTACCCGCAGGATCCGCACGAACAGGCCGACCAGTGGGATGCTCATGATCAGCAACAGGATGTTGCCGATGTACATCGAGTTGACCACGCCCCAGAACAGCTCGGGTTCCTGGCTGACCAACTGCGGGCCGGGACTCACGCCCTGGATCAGCAGCGCGCCGAAGATGACCGCCATCGTCGCGTTGGCCGGGATGCCGAGCGTCAGCAGCGGGATGAACGACGACGTCGCGGCGGCGTTGTTCGCCGTCTCCGGGGCGGCGACGCCCTCGACCGCGCCCCTGCCGAACCGCTCCGGATGCTTGGCCCGTCGCTTTTCCAGCGCGTACGCGGCCAGCGAGGAGAGCGTGGCACCGCCGCCGGGCAGGATGCCCAGGACGAAGCCGAGCAGCGACCCGCGCCCGATGGCCCCGGCGGACTCCCGCAGGTCGGCGCGGGACGGCCAGACGTTGGCCACCTTCGTCGGCGCCTGCACCGCCCCGTGGCGCTCCTCCAGGTTGTAGAGGATCTCACCGAGGCCGAAGAGGCCCATGGCGATCGGGACGAAGTCCAGGCCGTCGGCGAGGGACAGGTTGTCGAAGGTGAACCGCTCGGCACCGGTGAAGCCGTCCCGGCCCACCGTGGCCAGCAGCAGGCCGATGCAGGCGGCGATCACCGCCTTCAGCCGTCCCCCGCTGCTCACCGTGGCCACCAGGAGGATGCCGAGCAGGGCCAGGGCCGTGTACTCGGGCGGGCCGAAGTCCAGCGCGAACCCGGCGACCAGGGGGGCGACCAGCGTGAGCGCGATGATCGAGACCGTGCCGCCGATGAAGGAGCCGACGGCGGCGATGCCCAGGGCCGTGCCGGCCCGGCCCTGGCGTGCCAGCGCGTGCCCGTCGAAGACGGTCACCACCGAGGACGCCTCGCCGGGCAGCCGCAGCAGGACCGAGGTGATGGTGCCGCCGTACTGGGCTCCGTAGAAGATGCCGGCGAGCATGATGATCGCGGTCACCGGCTCGATGCCGAAGGTGACCGGGAGCAGGATCGCGATGGTCGCCGCCGGGCCGAGACCCGGCATGACGCCGATCAGCATGCCGATGACGACACCGATCAGGCAGTAGAGCAGGTTCGTCGGTTCGAGTACGACGCCGAAACCGTCGAGGACAGGGCCGAAGTCCACGGACCCTCCTAGAAGAGGTGCGGGATGGGGACGGAGAGGGCCGCCACGAAGACGAGGTAGAACGCGACCACGACGGCGAGGCTCGTCACGATCGACGTGCGCCACCCTTCCCGGCCGAGGAACCGCAGCCAGACGAAGGTGAGCAGGGTGGCGGGGATCTCGAAGCCGATGATGCTGATGACGGCGACGAACCCGATCATGGTGGCCAGGCCGGCGAGGACCAACCAGCTGGCCCCGGAGAAGCGTTCCGCGTCCGTCGTCCGCCGGGCCGTGGCGAGCAGGCCGAGGCCCAGCACGACCAGCACGGCGCTGACCAGCAGCGGCCAGGTGCCGGACTCGGGGCTGCGGACGGTGCCGAGCCCGAGGCGGGCGGAGCCGATGAGCGCGGCGATGCCGAGCGCGACGACGGCGGCCGCGATGAGCGCGTTGCTCAGCGGGCCGGCGGCGGGTGGACGCCCCTCGTGCTCCACCTCCTCGACCCGCTGGATCGCCTCCTCGAGGCTGAGCTCGTCGAGGGTGGGTTCGCCGCCGTGGGGCTCGTCGGCGGTACGGCCGCTCAGCGCGGCCTCCCCGGCCTGGCGGGGGGTGTCCCCGGCGGCCACCCGGCCGCCGGGGACACCCGCGCTGCGCGTCCCGTCTGGTGCGGACGTCACTTTGCTCCACCGAGGCTGATCTGGTACTTCTCGATCACGCCGCGGTACTTGTCCAGGTTGCTGGTCCACTGCTTGCGCAGCTCCTCGCCGTCGACCTCGTTCGGGGTGAGCTGGTTGTCCTCGTTGAACTTCTTGTACTCGTCGGCCTGGAACGCCTTCTGGAACGCGGCGCGGAGGGCGTCGACGACCTCCTTCGGCGTGCCCTTCGGCGCGAAGATCGCCCGCGACTGCTGGACCGGCACGTCGCGGCCCGTCTCCACCGCCGTGGGGGTGTCGGGCAGGTAGCTCGGGCGCTTCTCGGCGAAGGTCACGATGGGGGTGAGCTTGCCGGCCTTGATCTGCTCGATCGCCTCACCGAGCTGGATCGAGCCGACGTCCACCTGGCCACCGAGCACCGCGGTCAGGGTGGGCGACCCGCCGTCGAACGGAACGTCCTTGGCCTTGATGCCGGCCTGCGCGAACAGGAGCGCCTGGGAGAGCTGGCTGCCGGTGCCGACGCCGGTGGTGCCGAAGGTGATCTGCCGGCCGGCCCTGGCCAGGTCGTCGACGGTCTTGAAGCCGGACTTGGGCGAGGTCACGAGCACGTAGTCGTCCTGGCTGATGCCGGTGACGATGTCGTAGTCCGCGATGTCCGGGGCCTGGCCCTTGGCCACGGCCAGCGGGGTGATGTACGCCAGGCTGCCGTTGTAGACCATCAGGGTGTGCCCGTCGGCCTTCTCGCCGGCCAACTCCTTGGCGGCCAGGGCACCGTTCGCGCCCGGCTTGTTCTCCACGGTGACGGGGACACCGAGGTCGTGGGAGACCTGCTTCGCCAAGGCTCGGGCGATGAGGTCCGTGCTGCCGCCCGGGTCCTGGCCGACGAGGATGGTGATGGGGGCCTTACCCGGGAACTTCGCGTCGTCGCTGGATCCGCCGCCGACGTTGCCGCCGCAGGCGGCGAGCGAGAGAGCCAGGCCGAAGCCGGCACCCGCCGCCGCCCACCGGCGCAC
Organism: Micromonospora yasonensis; assembly: GCF_026013475.1. Lineage (GTDB taxonomy): Bacteria > Actinomycetota > Actinomycetes > Mycobacteriales > Micromonosporaceae > Micromonospora > Micromonospora yasonensis. The sequence goes on from NZ_JAPDPH010000142.1 coordinate 12,467, forward strand.
GCGGTTGATCGTCATGTCGTTCTCCTCATTAGCAGAGCCATGTTTCAGCGGTGGGCGCTGTGAGTCGGGTCACGGACGCCTGGATGACGGGAGCCTAGGGACCTCGACTCATGCCTGTCCAAATCCAATGCGGCATCAATTGATACCTTCTTGACATGGCGTTCACGCTGGAGCAACTTCGCGGATTCGTCACGGTGGCGGAAGAGCTGCACTTCGGTCGCGCGGCCGCGCGGCTGCAGATGACGCAGCCCCCGCTGAGCCGTCAGATCCAGAAGCTGGAACGGGTCGTCGGCGCCCAACTGCTGGAACGGGACAACCGGGGGGTCGCCCTCACGGCCGCCGGCGCGGCGTTCCTGGTCGAGGCCCGCAGGCTGCTCACTCTCGCCGACTCCGCGCCGGAACTGGCCCGGCGGGTGTCGTCCGGGGCCAGCGGCGTGGTCCGGATCGGGTTCACCGCCGCCTCGGCGTACGGGATCCTGGGCGGGTTGCTGAACGACCTGTCCCGCGAGCTGCCCGACGTCGGCGTGGACCTGGCCGAGATGGTGACCCGGGAGCAGGTCGCCGGGCTGCTCAAGGAGGAGATCGACCTCGGGTTGGCTCGCCCGCCCTTCGACGAACAGGCCTTCGGCTCCCGGCTGCTGCACCGGGAAGCGCTACTGGTCGCGGCACCGGCCGGCCACCGGCTGCTGGAGCTGGGGCGGCCCGCGGCAGCGCCGGACCTGGCGGCGGAGCCGGTGATCATGCACTCGCCGACCAAGGCCAAGTACTTCTACGACCTGGTCGCCGGCGTCGTACCGATCGCCGCCGAGAACACCGTGCACAGCGTGAGTCAGGTGCTCACCATGCTCTGGCTGGTGGCGGCGGGTCGGGGGGTCGCGTTCGTCCCCGCCTGCGCCGCCCGGCTGCCGATCGAGGGGGTGGCCTTCGTCCCGCTGGAGACCCCCGTGCCGGAACCCGTGGAGCTGCACCTGTTGTGGTCCAGGGAGTCGAAGAATCCCGCGCTGTGGCGGGCGCTGGCCGCACTGGAGCGACGGGCGGACAATCCCTGATACCTCTAGAGCATCGTTTGATGCGGAAGCGCTCTTGGACATGCATCGTCACAGCTTCCTACGGTGATCCCGACCACCGTCCGCGTCGCCCGCCGACTCGGGCGCGGACCCGTCGGACCCAAGGACAGATCATCGTGACGCTGCTGCCCCCGGACGTTCTCGCTGACCGGCTGAAGTCGGGCCTGCTCTCCTTCCCGGTCACCCACTTCGACGCCGACCTGCAGTTCGACGAGGCCCGTTACCGGGAGCACCTGGCCTGGCAGGCGAGCTTCGAGGTCGCCGGCCTGTTCGCCGCGGGCGGCACGGGTGAGGGCTTCTCGCTCACCTCCGCCGAGCTGGACCGGGTCGTCCGGGTCGCCGTCGACGAGGTGGCCGGCAAGGTCCCCGTCATCGCGCCGGCCACCGGCGGCACCGCCGTCTCCGTGGCCCAGGCCCGGGCCGCCCAGGCCGCCGGCGCCGACGGGGTGCTGCTGTTCCCCCCGTACCTCACCGAGGCCAGCCAGCAGGGTCTGGTCGAGCACGTCAGCGCGGTGTGCCGGGCGACCGACCTCGGCGTCATCGTCTACAGCCGGGCGAACGCCGTGCTCACCGACGCCACCGTCGCGGAGCTCGCCGACCGGAACCCCAACCTGATCGGACTGAAGGACGGCGTCGGCGAGATCGAGCGGATGACCCGTACCTACGCCCGGGTCGGCGACCGGCTCATCTACATCGGCGGGCTGCCGACGGCCGAGACGTTCGCGCTCCCGCTGCTCCAGCTCGGGGTGAGCACCTACTCCTCGGCGCTGTACAACTTCCTGCCCGAGTTCGCGCTGCGGTTCTACGCGGCCGTCCGCGCCCAGGACCGGCCGGCGGTCTACCAGATGCTCACCGACTTCGTGATCCCGTACCTGGACCTCCGGGACCGGGCCAAGGGATACGCCGTCTCCATCATCAAGGCCGGCCTGACCGCGGTCGGGCGGGACGGCGGCCGGGTGCGGCCCCCGCTGTCCGACCTGACCGACACCGAGCTCGCGGAGCTGACCACCCTGGTCCAGAAGGTCTCGTGACCCCCTTCATCGACCCCAGAGGACGGCGATGACCGGCAGCACCCCGACCGTGGCCCGTGTCGAGGCGGTACCCGTCGCGGGACACGACAGCATGCTGCTCAACCTCAGCGGCGCGCACGGCCCGTTCTTCACCCGCAACATCGCCATCGTCACCGACAGCGAGGGCCGGATCGGCGTCGGCGAGGTGCCCGGCGGCGAGACGATCCGCCGGACGATCTCGGACGCCGGCGCGCTGCTGGTCGGACAGCCGGTGGCACACCTCGGCCGGCTGCTGCGCGGCGTCGCCGAGACCTTCGCCGACCGCGACGCCGGCGGCCGTGGCCTGCAGACCTTCGACCTGCGCACGACGATCCACGCGGTGACCGCGCTGGAGTCGGCCCTGCTGGATCTGCTGGGTCAGCACCTCGGCGTGCCGGTGGCCGAACTCCTCGGCGACGGGCGGCAGCGCGACAGCGTCCCGATGCTCGGCTACCTCTTCTACGTCGGTGACCGCCGCTGCACCGACCTGCCCTACCTCGCCGAGACCGAGCCGGCCGACGAGTGGGAGCGGCTGCGCCGCGAGCCGGCGCTGACTCCCGACGCGGTGGTGACGCTGGCCGAGGCGGCGCGGGCCCGTTACGGCTTCACCGACTTCAAGCTCAAGGGCGGCGTATTCGCCGGCGAGCAGGAGATCGCTGCCGTCCGGGCCCTCGCCGAGCGGTTCCCGGACGCGCGTGTCACGCTCGACCCGAACGGCGGCTGGCTGTTGGCCGAGGCCGTCGAGCTCTGCCGCGACCTGCACGGGGTGCTCGCGTACGCCGAGGACCCGGTCGGCGCCGAAGGCGGGTTCTCGGGACGGGAGGTGATGGCCGAGTTCCGGCGGGCCACCGGGCTGCCGACGGCCACCAACATGATCGCGACCGACTGGCGCCAGCTCGCCCACGCGATCCGGTCGAACGCGGTCGACATCCCCCTCGCCGATCCGCACTTCTGGACGATGCGCGGCTCCGTCCGAGTCGCCCAGCTCTGTCATGACTTCGGCCTCACCTGGGGTTCGCACTCGAACAACCACTTCGACATCTCGCTGGCGATGTTCACCCACGTGGGCGCTGCCGCCCCGGGCGAGATCACCGCCCTCGACACGCACTGGATCTGGCAGGACGGGCAGGCGCTCACCCGCCGACCGCTGCAGATCCGGAACGGCCGGATCGAGGTGCCCACCGCGCCCGGTCTGGGAGTCGAGCTCGACCGCGACGCCCTGGCCGCGGCGCACGAGCTGTACCTGGAGCACGGCCTGGGCGCCCGCGACGACGCCGTGGCGATGCAGTACGTCCTCCCGGGCTGGACGTTCGACCCCAAGCGCCCCTGCCTGGTCCGCTGACCGCCGCCCTGCCGTGAAAGGAACGACATGACCCCCCCCGCCCCGCCCGCGATCCTCGACCGGATCGAATCGGTGACCCTCTCGTCCGTCACCCTTCCGCTGGCAACCGGGATCAGCGACGCGAAGGTGCTCACCGGTCGGCAGCGACCGATGACCGAGGTCGCCTTCCTCTTCGCCGAGATCCGTACCGAGGCGGGACTCGAAGGGGTCGGCTTCAGCTACTCGAAGCGGGCCGGCGGGCCGGCGCAGTTCGCGCACGCCCGGGAGGTCGCTCCGGACCTGATCGGCGACGACCCCAGCGACATCGGCCGGCTCTGGACCAAGCTGGTCTGGTCGGGCGCGTCGGTCGGGCGCAGCGGCGCGGCGACCCAGGCGCTCGCCGCGATCGACGTGGCGCTGTGGGACCTCAAGGCGAAGCGTGCCGGGCTGCCGCTGGCCAAGCTGCTGGGCGCGCACCGCGACTCGGTGCGCTGCTACAACACCTCCGGTGGCTTCCTGCACGAGTCGATCGAGCAGGTGCTGGAGAATGCGACCCGCACCCTCGAGTCGGGCGTGGGCGGCATCAAGATCAAGGTCGGTCAGCCCGACTCGGCGGAGGACCTGCGCCGGGTCCGTGCCGTCCGTGAACACCTCGGCGACCCGGTGCCGTTCATGGTGGACGCCAACCAGCAGTGGGACCGGCCGACCGCCATGCGGGTCGGCCGGGCGCTGGAGGAGTTCGGCCTGGTCTGGATCGAGGAGCCGCTGGACGCGTACGACGCGGAGGGGCACGCCCAGCTCGCCCGGTCGCTGGACACGGCGGTGGCGACCGGCGAGATGCTGACCAGCGTCGCCGAGCACTACGAGCTGATCCGGGCCGGCGCGGTGGACATCCTGCAGCCCGACGCTCCCCGGATCGGCGGCATCACCCAGTTCCTCAAGCTCGCCACGCTGGCCGAGCACAGCAACCTGCAGCTGGCTCCGCACTTCGCGATGGAGATTCACGTGCACCTGGCGGCCGCGTACCCGCACGAGCCGTGGGTCGAGCACTTCGACTGGCTGTACCCGCTGTTCAACGAGCGCCTGGAGACGCGCGGCGGCCGCATGTACCTTTCGGAGCGCCCTGGCCTGGGCATCACGCTGAGCGAGCAGGCCCGGGCCTGGACGGTGGACCGCGTGCACGTCGCCGCGTCCCGCTGAAGCAACCCACCGCAGCATTGGAGGAACACCCGATGGCCGCAGTCGTCAGCATCGACCCCCGCACCGGTCAGGCGGTCGAGGAGGTCGCGCCGGAGACGACCAGCACCGAGGTGGAGGCGCTCTGCGCGGCGGCCCTCGCCGCGGCCCCCGGACTGGAGGCGCTCGGCCGCGCCGGTCGGGCGGCACTGCTGCGCGGCCTCGCGGACGCCTTGGCGGAGCGCCGGGAGGAGATCGTCGCCGTCGCCGACCGCGAGACCGCACTGGGACCGGTACGGCTGAACGGAGAGCTGACCCGCACCTGCTACCAGCTGCGGATCTTCGCCGAGGTCCTGGACGAGGGCAGCTACCTCGAGGCGACCATCGACCACGCCGGCGACACCCCGATGGGGCCCCGTCCCGACCTGCGCCGGATGCTCGTCCCGATCGGGCCGGTCGCGGTCTTCGGCGCCAGCAACTTCCCGCTGGCCTTCTCCGTACCCGGCGGCGACACCGCCTCGGCCCTCGCGGCCGGCTGCCCGGTCATCGTCAAGGCACACGGGTCCCACCCGGCGACGTCCCAGCTGGTGTTCGACATCCTCGCCGCGGCGGCCGACAAGGCGGGCGCCCCGGCCGGCACCCTGGGCCTGGTCCACGGCGTGCCGGCCGGCGCGGCGCTCGTCGCCCATCCGGCCGTCCGGGCCGTGGGCTTCACCGGCTCGCTCACCGGCGGGCGCGCGCTGCTGCGGATCATCGAGCAGCGTCCCGACCCGGTGCCGTTCTTCGGGGAGCTCAGCAGCCTCAACCCGGTCGTCGTGACGCCGCGCGCCGCCGCGGAGCGCGGGCCGGCGATCGGCACCGAACTGGTCGGCTCCTTCACCCTCGGCGGCGGCCAGTTCTGCACCAAGCCAGGGCTGGTGTTCGTGCCCGCCGGTCCCGACGGCGACGCGGCGGTCGACGCGATGGCCGACGCGATCCGGGAGACCGCCGCCCCGGTGCTGCTCAACGCGGGCATCGCCGCCGCGTACGGCACCATCGCCGGCGGCCTCGCCGGGGCGCCGGGCGTCGAGGTGCTGGCCCGGGGCGCGGAGCCGGCGGGAACCGGCTTCCAGGCCGCGCCGCTGCTGCTGACCGCATCGGCGGGCGAGCTGCCGCCGCAGGTCACCGAGGAGTGCTTCGGGCCGGTGTCGGTCGTGGCTCGCTATGAGGATGAGGCCGAGCTGTTCCGGGCGCTGGCGGCGCTGCCCTCGTCGCTGACCGCAACCGTGCTGCGCGGCCGGGG
>NZ_JAPDPH010000143.1 GCF_026013475.1 Micromonospora yasonensis
ATCAGCGGCCGGGCCGGTGCCCTCCGCCGGGGCCGCGCCGTCGGCCGGAGCCGCGCCGTCGGCCGGAGCCGCGCCGTCGGCCGCCGGAGCGGCGGTGAGGTCCTTCTCCACCCGGGCGTGCCGGGGCGGGACGGCGAGCCGGAGCACGTCGGCGAGACTGCCGGCGTACCGGTCGGCGACCGCGCGGGCCAGCCGGGCGACCTCCGGGGCCAGCACCGGCACCGGGGAGACCACCTTCTCCAGGTACGCCAGCCGGGGGTGGTCGGACCGCTCGGCCCGCTCCAGCAGCCAGCCGTCGACGAGCTGGCCGGCGAAGCGCACCTTCACCCGGACCCCGGGCTGCGCCGCGCCGTCCAGCTCGGCGGGGACCAGGTAGTCGAACGGGCGGTCGAGGTGGGCCAGGGGCAGGTCCACGCAGACGCGAGCGACCGGCGACCCCGGTGCGGGTCGCCGGTCGCCGCGCCTGGTGCCGGTCAGGCTCCCGCGGCCGACTTGAGGTCGGCGGCCCGGTCGGTGCTCTCCCAGGTCAGGTCCGGCAGCTCGCGGCCGAAGTGGCCGTACGCGGCGGTCTGCTGGTAGATCGGGCGGAGCAGGTTGAGGTCCCGGATGATCGCGGCCGGACGCAGGTCGAAGACCTCGGCCACGGCCTTCTCGATCGAGGCGACCGGCACGGTCTCGGTGCCGAAGGTCTCGATGAACAGGCTCACCGGGTGGGCCTTGCCGATCGCGTACGCGACCTGCGCCTCGCAGCGCTCGGCGAGGCCGGCGGCGACCACGTTCTTGGCCACCCAGCGCATCGCGTACGCGGCGGAGCGGTCCACCTTGGACGGGTCCTTGCCAGAGAAGGCGCCGCCGCCGTGGCGGGCGTAGCCGCCGTAGGTGTCGACGATGATCTTCCGGCCGGTGAGGCCGGCGTCGCCCATCGGGCCGCCGATCTCGAACCGCCCGGTCGGGTTGACCAGCAGCCGGTAGCCCTCGGTGTCCAGGCCGAGGCCCTCCAGCTCCGGGGTAATGACGTGCTCCCGGACGTCCGGGGTGAGCAGCGAGTCGAGCGAGATGTCGGCGGCGTGCTGGCTGGAGACCACGACCGTGTCGAGGCGGACCGGGCGCAGGCCGTCGTACTCGATGGTCACCTGGGTCTTGCCGTCCGGCCGCAGGTACGGCACGGTGCCGTCCTTGCGCACCGCGGCGAGGCGGCGGGCCAGCCGGTGGGCGAGCGCGATCGGCAGCGGCATCAGCTCGGGCGTCTCCGAGCAGGCGAAGCCGAACATCATGCCCTGGTCGCCGGCGCCCTGGGCGTCCAGCGCGCTCTCCGACCCGCCGGTACGCAGCTCGAACGCGTTGTCCACGCCCTGCGCGATGTCCGCCGACTGGGCGCCGATGGAGACGCTGACGCCGCAGGAGGCGCCGTCGAAGCCCTTCTTCGACGAGTCGTACCCGATCTCCAGGATCGTCTCGCGGACGATGGTCGGGATGTCGGCGTACGCCTTGGTGGTGACCTCGCCGGCGACGTGCACCTGGCCGGTGGTGATCAGGGTCTCGACCGCCACGCGGCTGTGCGGGTCCTTGGCCAGCAGCGCGTCGAGAATGCCGTCACTGATCTGGTCGGCGATCTTGTCCGGGTGGCCTTCCGTGACCGATTCGGACGTGAAGAGACGTGTCACGGCACTCCTAAGCATGTGAAAACTTTTGAAAGGTCACTCGGCGGCAGTTTAGTCACCGTGCTCCCAGCGTGACCCCGGGAACGGAGGCCGCCAACCGTCAGGATTGCTCAATCAGGCGAGCGGCGACGAGGTCCCAGACGGCGTCGGCCAGGTCCTCCTTGGGCTGCTCGGGCAGCCGGTGCACGGCCCCGTCCGCCCCGATCACCGTGGCGGCGTTGGTCTCCGCGCCGAAGACCTTGTCCACGCCCACCTCGTTGATCACGATCAGGTCCGCCCGCTTGCGGGCGAGCTTGGCCCGCCCGTTCGCCTCGGCGTCGCCGGTCTCGGCGGCGAAGACCACCAGCACCTGCTCCGACCGGCGACATCGGCCCAGCTCGGCGGCGATGTCGGGGTTGGTGACCAGCTCGATGGTGGGCGCGCTGCCGTCGTCCGCCTTCTTGATCTTACCCGGCGCGTACGTGGCCGGGCGGAAGTCGGCGGGGGCGGCGGCCATCACCACGGCGTCCGCGTCCGCGGCCGCCGCCAGGGTGGCCTGGCGCAGTTCCTCGGTGGTGCCGACCCGGACCAGATCCACGCCGGCCGGGTCGCCGAGCGCGACGTTGGCCGAGATCAGGGTGACCCGGGCGCCCCGGGCGACGGCGGCGCGGGCGAACGCGTACCCCTGCTTGCCGGAGGAGCGGTTGCCGAGGAACCGGACCGGGTCGAGCGGCTCGCGGGTGCCGCCGGCGGTGACCACGACGTGCCGGCCGGCCAGGTCGGCCGGGGCGGCGACGCCCCGGGCGAGGGCGCGGCGGGCGACCGCGAAGATCTCCGCCGGGTCGGGCAGCCGACCCTTGCCGCTGTCGGCGCCGGTGAGCCGGCCGACGGCGGGTTCGATCACCCGGACGCCCCGGGAGCGCAGCGTCGCGACGTTGGCGACGGTGGCCGGGTGCTCCCACATCTCGGTGTGCATGGCCGGGGCGAGCACGACCGGGCAGCGGGCGGTCAGCAGGGTGTTGGTGAGCAGGTCGTCGGCGAGGCCGTGGGCGGCCTTGGCGAGCAGGTCGGCGGTCGCCGGGGCCACCACCACGAGGTCGGCGTGCTGGCCGAGGCGGACGTGCGGCACCTCGTGCACGTCGGACCAGACGTCGTCGGCGACCGGTTGGCCGGAGAGCGCGGCCCAGGTCGGCGCCCCGACGAAGCGGAGCGCCGACGCGGTCGGCACGACCCGGACCCGGTGGCCCGACTCGGTGAAGAGCCGGAGCAGCTCACACGCCTTGTAGGCGGCGATGCCGCCGCCGACCCCGAGGACGATCTCGGCGGTCATCGGCGCGGGTGGGACTTACGGCTGGTCGGTCGGCTCGGCGGTGAGCAGACCCGCGTTGATCTCGCGCATGGCGATGGAGAGCGGCTTCTCCTGGGGCGTGGTCTCCACGAGCGGACCGACGTACTCCAGCAGGCCCTCACCGAGTTGGCTGTAGTAGGCGTTGACCTGGCGGGCGCGCTTCGCGGCGAAGATGACCAGCGCGTACTTCGAGGTGGTCTTTTCGAGAAGCTCGTCGATCGGCGGGTTGGTGATGCCCTCGGGGTTGGTGGCGATGGATCCCACGAATAAACCTCTGCGTTGTTTGCACCGCCCGCAAGCGGTGGCTCTCAACCGCTCGGGCGCGGTTGGGCCGGAGCCAGGAAGGAAGAACCGAGCAAGCCTACCAGCTCGTCGGCCGCGCGCTCGGTGTGGTCGTGCCGGACGGCGTGTGCGAAGGCGGCCACGACGGCCGGATCCGGCCGGTACGCCGGCGGCGTGAGGAGCACCAGCTGCGCGTCCGGCACGGCGGCCCGGACGGCGAGCGCGCCGGGCAGGTCCAGCGGGAGCAGCACGGGCCGCCCCTCGGCGAGCCGGGCCCGCACGCCCGCGCGCGGCACTCCGCGCCGGTACGGCCCGAGCCGGCTCCACTCCAGCAGCTCGTCGTCCGCGATCATCCGGTCGAACGTGGCCGGGTCGAGGAAGAGCCGGTCGACCCCGGGCACCTCGCCCCGGCACCGGGGTCGGGTGGTCGCGGGCACCGGCCGCCACACCGACGGAAAGCGCGCCCGGATCAGCTCGACGACACTCTCCCGGCCGTCCCCCGAAGGTCCGGCCAGGACAGTGAGCCGAGCCGCCGGGCGCGCCTCGTCATCCGTGCTCACCGCTTGTTTCTACACGCCAGGGGCGCTCAGTTGGCGGCGAACTCTCCAAGCAGAGCCTTGCGCTGCTGCTCGCCCAGGCCACGCAGGCGACGGCTGTCGGCGATCTTGAGCTTCTCCATGATCTGGGTGGCCCGGATCTTGCCGATGCCCGGCATCGCCTGCAGCACGGCCGACACCTTCAGCTTGCCGACGACGTCGTCGGACTCGGCCTGCTCAAGGACGGTGGCGAGGCTGGTCTTGCCCTGCTTGAGGTCCTCCTTCAGCTTGGCACGGGCCTTGCGGATCTCCGCGGCCTTCTCCAGCGCGGCAGCGCGCTGCTCGGGGGTCAGTGACGGGAGCGGCACCAGTTCTCCTCAGGTCCCTCATGCGGCGGGCGGAGCGCACCGCCGCTGCTGTGAAACGTGGTGACGCTGGCAACCAAAGGGGTCCGTGGTTCCCAGCGCGGGGAAAACTAGCGGTCAACGGAGTTTTCGGCAACGTGGACGCGCGAAGATCAACGTAAAGTGACCGAGCCGTCAGTCAGTTACGCACCGGTAAGGGCGGTTCGACACTCGGCCAGCACCCGCTCGGCGGCGGCCCGCAGGGCGGCCACGTCGGGGCCGGCGGTGAGCACCTCGCGCGAGTACGACGGCAGCACGGAGGGCAGGCTGGAGCCGAAGACGACGCGCAGGTCGGCGGCCGTGGCGCCCTGCGCGCCCAGCCCGGGGGCGAGCAGCGGACCGTGCACGCCGGAGAGGTCGTGACCGGTGTCACCGATCGTCGCGCCGACCACCAGCCCGAAGCTGCCGAGCGGCTCTGCACCCCGGTTGAGCTGGGAAATCTCGTCGATGACGGTCTGCGCCACGGTGCGCCCGTCGGCCGTCACGGCGTGCTGCACGGCGGCACCCTCTGGGTTGGAGGTGAGCGCCAGGACGAAGACCCCGCCCCCGTGCGCGGCGGCCAGCTCGAACATCGGGGCGAGCGAACCTACTCCCAGGTAGGGGCTCGCCGTGACCGCGTCGACATACAGCGAGCTGGATGGATCGAGGTACGCCGAGGCGTACGCGTCGACCGTCGAACCGATGTCGCCACGTTTGACGTCGAGCAGAACGAGTGCGCCGGAATTTCGCAACTGTCGGATAGTTGACTCAAGGACGCCGACGCCCCTTGCCCCGAAACGTTCGAAAAACGCCGACTGGGGCTTGACCACCGCGACCCGGTCCCCCAACGCCTCCACCGCCGTCCGGCAGAACCGGTCGAGGCCGTCCACGTCGTCGGACAGCCCCCAGCGGGCCAGCAGCCCGGGGTGCGGGTCGATCCCCACGCAGAGCGGTCCCCGCTCGGCCACGGCCCGGTGCAGTCGGGCGCCGAAGCTCTCCATCGCGACTCTCCCTCTCCTGTGCGCGGCGTCCGGCCGCGGTGTCCGCGACGGATACGCCGTCGCCCGTGTCGTCCCCGCCGGCCCAGCGACCGGCCCGTCGGCCCGCAGCGGGCCAGGCGCCCGCTCAGCCCGCCTTGACCGCCGCCTCGATGCCGGCCGCGATCCGCGCCACGTCGGCCTCGTCGGTGACGTACGGCGGCATGGTGTAGACCAGGTCGCGGAACGGCCGCAGCCAGACGCCCTGCGCCACGGCGGCGGCGGTGGCCCGGGGCAGGTCCACCTCGTGGTCGAGCTGGACCACGCCGATCGCGCCGAGCACCCGGACGTCGGCCACCCCGGGAGCGCCGCGCAGCGGCTCGAGGCCGGCCCGCAGGCCCGCGGCGATCCGCTCGACCTGCCCGGCCCAGTCCCCCACCGCCAGCAGGCCCAGGGAGGCGTTGGCGACCGCGCAGGCGAGCGGGTTGCCCATGAAGGTCGGCCCGTGGGCGAGGACCCCGTCCGCGGAGATCCCCCGGGCCACCTCGGCGGTGCACAGGGCGGCGGCCAGGGTCAGGTAGCCGCCGGTGAGCGCCTTGCCGACGCAGAGCACGTCCGGGGCGACCCCGGCGTGCTCGGCGGCGAACATGGTCCCGGTCCGGCCGAAGCCGGTGGCGATCTCGTCGAAGACCAGCAGGATGCCGTGCGCCCGGGTCACCTCGCGCAGCACCCGCAGGTAGTGCGGGTGGTGGAAGCGCATGCCGCCGGCCCCCTGGACCACCGGCTCCACGATCACCGCCGCCAGCTCGTCGGCATGCCGCTCGACCGCGTCCACCAGGGCCGCCTCGTACGCCGGGTCCGGCGGGGTGTCGTACCCGCCCGGCGGCACCGGCGCGAAGACCTGCCGGGGCAGCACGTCGCCCCAGAGGTGGTGCATGCCGCCCTCCGGATCGCAGACGCTCATCGGGTGGAAGGTGTCGCCGTGGTAGCCGCCCCGCCAGGTGCCCAGCCGGCGGCGTTCCGGCCGTCCGGTGGCCCGCTGCCACTGCAGGCACATCTTCACCGCCACCTCGACGCTGACCGAGCCGGAGTCGGCGAGGAAGACGTGTTCCAGACCCTCCGGGGCCAGCTCGACCAGGGTGCGGGCCAGGCGGACCGCGGGCTCGTGGGTGAGACCGCCGAACATCACGTGACTCATCCGGCCGAGCTGGTCGGCGACGGCGGCGTCCAGCACCGGGTGCCGGTAGCCGTGGATCGCCGCCCACCAGGACGACATCCCGTCGACCAGCTCCCGGCCGTCGGCCAGTCGCAGCCGTACGCCGGCGGCGCTGGACACCACGTACGGCGGGCTGGCCGGCGGCAGCGCCGCGTACGGGTGCCAGACGTGCGCCCGGTCCGCGGCGAGGATCTCCTCAGGGGTCACGAACTCCCTCTCCTTCCTCCCCCGCCCGGCGGGGCGTCAGCGGGGCGGTGCGGTGGCGCGGACGGCCGCGCGGACCAGAGCCGGGCCGCGGTAGATGAACCCGGTGTAGAGCTGGACCAGGCTCGCGCCGGCGTCGAACATCCGGGCCGCGTCATCCGGGTCGAGGATGCCGCCGACCCCGATCACCGGCAGCCGCCCGCCGGTCTCCCGGTGCACGAACGCGACCACGTCGCGGGCGCGCCCGGCCAGCGGGCGCCCGGAGAGGCCGCCGGTCTCCGCGCCCCGGGGCCGGTCCGCCGGGGCGAGTCCGTCCCGGTCCAGGGTGGTGTTGGTGGCGATCACCCCGGCCGCGCCTCGGTCGAGGCAGACCGCCAGCAGCTCGGCGACGGCCGGCTCGGTGAGGTCCGGGGCGATCTTCACCAGCACCGGCTTCTCGCCGACCAGGGCCGCGAGCAACGCGTCCAGGTGGGACCGGTCCTGAAGCGAGCGCAGGCCCGGAGTGTTCGGTGAGGACACGTTGACCGCGAAGTAGTCCCCGTGCCCCTTCAGCGCCCGGTACGAGGCCAGGTAGTCCTCGACGGCCTCGTCCAGCGGGGTCACCTTGGACTTGCCGAGCGAGATGCCCAGCGGTACGCCGAGCGGGCGCGGCAGCGCCGCCAGCCGGGCCGCGAGGGCCTCGGCGCCGGCGTTGTTGAAGCCCATCCGGTTGACCACGGCCTCGCTGTCCCGCAGCCGGAACAGCCGGGGCCGGGGGTTGCCCGGCTGGGCGTGCGCGGTGACCGTGCCGACCTCGACGAAGCCGAAGCCGAGCGCCGGCCAGGCCGGCAGCGCGACGCCGTTCTTGTCCATGCCGGCCGCCAGCCCGACGGGGTTCGGGAAGTCCACCCCGAACACGGCGCGCGGCGCGGAGCGGAAGTAGCGCGCCCGCAGCGCCGCCAGCACGGCCGGCCGCCGGGATACCGAGGCCAGCCGGTCCAGCGTCCACTCGTGCGCCCGCTCGGCGTCCCCACCCCCGATCCGGAACAACTGCGGCCGGACGACCTTCTCGAAGATCACGCCACGCCTCCCCGGCCGCCGGGTTCGCCGGCGGTCACTCCCCGGCCCGCAGGGCGGCGTGGAGCTCCTGGAGGGGGCGGACCTGCATGTCGCCGCGGATGCGGGCCTCGATGCCCATCACCGCCGCCGCCGCGCCGGGGACGGTGGTGATGCAGGGGATGTCGGCGGTCACCGCGGCGCTGCGGATCTCGTAGCCGTCCGAGCGGGCGCTCGCGCCCGAGCCCTGCGGGGTGTTCACCACCAGGGCCACGTCGCCGCCGAGGATCAGCGACACCGCGTCGGCGCCCTCGCCCGACTCGTAGTGCTTGCGGATCTGCTCGCAGGCGATGCCGTGCCGGCGCAGCACCTCGGCCGTGCCGGTGGTGGCGACGATCTCGAAGCCCAGGTCGGCCAGCCGCTTGATCGGGAAGATCATGCTGCGCTTGTCCCGGTTGGCGACCGAGACGAAGATCTTGCCGGCGGTCGGCAGCGACCCGTACGCGGCGGCCTGCGACTTGGCGAAGGCCTGGCCGAAGCCGAAGTCGATGCCCATCACCTCGCCGGTGGACTTCATCTCCGGGCCGAGCAGCACGTCGATGCCCTTGCCGGACGGGGTACGGAACCGCTTGAACGGCAGCACCGCCTCCTTGACCGCGATCGGGGCGTCGGCCGGCATGGAGCCGCCGTCCCCGGTGGGCGGCAACATCCCCTCGGCGCGCAGCTCGGCGATGGTGGCGCCGAGCGCGATCCGGGCCGCCGCCTTGGCCAGCGGCACCGCGGTCGCCTTGGAGACGAACGGGACCGTCCGGGACGCGCGCGGGTTCGCCTCCAGCACGTAGAGCATGTCGCCCTGGAGCGCGTACTGCACGTTGAGCAGGCCCTTGACCCCGACCCCCCGGGCGATCGCCTCGGTGTAGCGGCGCACCTGGGCCAGGTGGGAGCCGGCCAGGGTGATCGGCGGCAGTGCGCAGGACGAGTCGCCGGAGTGGATGCCCGCCTCCTCGATGTGCTCCATCACGCCGCCGAGGTAGACGTCGCCCTCGGCGTCGACCAGCGCGTCCACGTCGATCTCGATGGCGTCGTCGAGGAAGCGGTCCACCAGCACCGGGTGGTCGGGCGAGATGTCGGTGGCCCGGCCGATGTAGTCGCGCAGGGTGGCGTCGTCGTAGACGATCTCCATGCCCCGCCCGCCGAGCACGTACGACGGGCGGACCAGCACCGGGTACCCGATCTCGTCGGCGATCGCCTTCGCCTCGTCGTACGAGGTGGCCATGCCGTGCGCCGGGGCGCGCAGCCCGGCCCGGGCCAGCACCGCGCCGAAGGCGCCGCGCTCCTCGGCCAGGTGGATCGACTCCGGCGAGGTGCCGACCACCGGCACGCCGGCGTTCTTCAGCCGCTGGGCCAGGCCGAGCGGGGTCTGCCCGCCGAGCTGCACGATCACGCCGACCACGCCCGGACCGCCGGCCGCCCTGCCGGAGGAGTCCTCGGCGTGCCACACCTCGAGGACGTCCTCGAAGGTCAGCGGCTCGAAGTAGAGCCGGTCGGCGGTGTCGTAGTCGGTGGAGACCGTCTCCGGGTTGCAGTTGACCATCACGGTCTCGTAGCCCACCGCTCGCAGCGCCATGACGGCGTGGACGCAGGAGTAGTCGAACTCGATGCCCTGCCCGATCCGGTTCGGTCCGGAGCCCAGGATGAGCACCTTGGGCCGGTCCGAGGGCGCGACCTCGGTCTCCTGGTCGTACGTCGAGTAGTGGTAGGGCGTGGTCGCCGCGAACTCGGCGGCGCAGGTGTCCACGGTCTTGTAGACCGGTCGGACGCCGAGCCGGTGGCGCAGGGTGCGGAGCCCGTCCTCGGCGGCCAGCTCGGGGCGGAGCGCGGCGAGCTGGCGGTCGGAGAGGCCCGCCCGCTTGGCCCGGCGCAGCAGGTCGGCGTCGAGCACCGGGGCGTCGACGATCTCGGCGCGCAGCTCGACCAGCGCGGCGATCTGGTCCAGGAACCACGGGTCCATCCCGCCGGACGCCTCGGCCACCTCGGCGATCGACGCGCCGAGGCGCAGCGCCCGCTCGACGGTGTAGAGCCGGCCGTCGTGCGGCATGCGCAGCGCGGCGAGGGTGTTCTCCCTGGTTGCCCCCCGCGGATCCGGCACACTCCAGAACCCGGCTGATTTCGTTTCCATCGAGCGCATCGCCTTGTTCAGCGCCTCGGTGAAGTTCCGGCCGAGGCTCATCGCCTCGCCGACCGACTTCATGGTGGTGGTCAGCTCCGGGTCCGCGCCGGGGAACTTCTCGAACGCGAACCGGGGGATCTTCACCACCACGTAGTCCAGGGTCGGCTCGAACGCCGCCGGCGTCTTCAGCGTGATGTCGTTGGGGATCTCGTCCAGGGTGTAGCCGATGGCCAGCTTCGCGGCGATCTTGGCGATCGGGAAGCCGGTGGCCTTCGAGGCCAGCGCCGAGGAGCGGGATACCCGGGGGTTCATCTCGATCACGACGATCCGGCCGTCGGCCGGGTTGACCGCGAACTGGATGTTGCAGCCGCCGGTGTCCACCCCGACCTCGCGGAGCACCGCGATGCCGAGGTCACGCAGCCGCTGGTACTCCCGGTCGGTGAGGGTCATCGCCGGGGCCACGGTGACGCTGTCGCCGGTGTGCACGCCCATCGGGTCGACGTTCTCAATCGAGCAGACCACCACCACGTTGTCGTGGCGGTCGCGCATGAGTTCGAGCTCGTACTCCTTCCAGCCGAGCACGCTCTCCTCGATGAGCACCTCGTGCACCGGGCTGGCGGCCAGGCCGGCGCCGGCGATCCGCGCCAGGTCCTCGTCCGTGTGCGCCATGCCGGAGCCGAGGCCGCCCATGGTGAACGACGGCCGGATCACCACCGGCAGGCCCAGCTCGGCGACGGTCTGCCGGACCTCGTCCATGGAGTGGCAGACCCGGGAGCGCGGCACCAGCGACGACGGGTCGGCCAGGCCGAGGCGTACGCCGGCCTTGGCCACGATGTCCTTGAACAGCTGCCGGTCCTCGCCCCGGTTGATCGCCTCGATGTCGGCACCGATCAGCTCGACGCCGTACTTCTCTAGGACGCCGGCCTCGTGCAGGGCGACCGCGGTGTTCAGCGCGGTCTGGCCGCCCAGGGTGGGCAGCAGCGCGTCGGGACGCTCCTTGGCGATGACCAGCTCGACGAACTCCGGCGTGATCGGCTCGACGTACGTGGCGTCGGCGAACTCCGGGTCGGTCATGATCGTCGCCGGGTTGGAGTTGACCAGGCTGACCCGGATCCCCTCGCTGCGCAGCACCCGGCAGGCCTGGGTGCCGGAGTAGTCGAACTCGCAGGCCTGCCCGATCACGATCGGCCCCGAGCCGATCACCAGGACGTGCTTGAGGTCGGTCCGCTTAGGCATTCTTGCCGCCTTCGATGAGCTCGGCGAAACGGTCGAACAGGTAGTCCGCGTCGTGCGGGCCGGCCGCCGCCTCCGGGTGGTACTGGACGGTGAAGGCGGGCACGTCCTTGGCCCGCAGCCCCTCGACCACGTTGTCGTTGAGGCAGACGTGGGACACCTGGACGCCGCCGAACTCGGTGTCGATCACCTGGTCGGGCACGACCGCCCCGACCTGCGCGCCCGGCACCCGCACGGCGAAGCCGTGGTTGTGGCTGGTCACCTCGACCTTGCCGGTGGCCCGGTCGAGCACCGGCTGGTTGATGCCGCGGTGGCCGTAACCGAGCTTGTAGGTACCGAAGCCGAGCGCCCGGCCGAGGATCTGGCTGCCGAAGCAGATGCCGAACAGCGGGATCCGCCGGCCGAGCACCTCGCGGGCCAGCGCGACCGGGCCGTCGGCGGTCGCCGGGTCGCCCGGGCCGGGCGAGAAGAAGACCGCGTCCGCGCCCGTGGCGAGCAGGTCCTCGATGGTGGCGGTCGCGGGCAGCACGTGGGTGGTGACGCCGCGGGCCGCGAGCCGGCGCGGCACGTTGCGCTTGATGCCCAGGTCCAGCGCGGCCACCGTGAACCGGTGCTCCCCCTGCGCCGCCACCACGTACGGCTCGGCGGTGGTCACCTCGGCGGAGAGGTCCGCGCCGACCATCTGCGGCGACCGGCGGACCCGCTCCAGAAGGGCGCGCGGGTCGTCGTCGACGCTGGAGATGCCGACCCGCATGGCGCCCCGCTCGCGCAGGTGGCGGGTGAGCGCCCGGGTGTCCACGCCGCTGATGCCGACCACGCCCTCGGCCGCGAGCCGGTCCTGCAGGCCGCCGGTGGCGCGCCAGTTGGAGCCGATCCGGGCCGGGTCGCGCACCACGTACCCGGCGACCCAGATCCGGGTGGACTCGTCGTCCTCGTCGTTGACGCCGGTGTTGCCGATGTGCGGCGCGGTCTGCGCCACCACCTGGCGGTGGTACGAGGGGTCGGTCAGGGTCTCCTGGTAGCCGGTCATGCCGGTGTTGAAGACCGCCTCGCCGAAGGTCTCCCCGACGCTGCCGTACGCCTCGCCGTGGAAGGTGCGTCCGTCCTCGAGAACGAGGATCGCGGGTCGTCTGCGGGTCACTTGACCGCCTTTCCGTCCAGGACCGTCAGCTCGCCGCGCAGGAAGGTCGCCACGATGCGACCCGGCAGCGTCATGCGGGCGTACGGGGTGTTGCGACTGCGACTGGCCAGCTCCGCCGGTTCGACGACGCGACGGGCGGCCGGGTCGACCAGGGTCAGGTTGGCCGGCACGCCGGGGGCGGGGTCGACGCCGTGCCCGTCCAGCCCGGCGATCCGGGCCGGGGCGCGGGACATCCGCTCGGCGATCAGGTCCCACTGCGGGCCGAGCACGTCGAGGGCGATGGAGAGCGCCGTCTCCAGGCCGAGCATGCCCGGCCGGGCGTACGCCCACTCGCACTCCTTGTCCTCCAAGGCGTGCGGGGCGTGGTCGGTGGCGATGATGTCGATCACGCCCTCGGCCAGGGCCGCCCGGAGCGCGGCCACGTCGCTCGCGGTCCGCAACGGCGGGTTGACCTTGAAAACCGGGTCGTACGGGCCGGCTGGGCTCCAGTTGTTCGCGAGTGCGGGGCTCGCAAGCTCACTCCTCCCGCTCACGACCTCGTCGGTGAGCAGCAGGTGGTGCGGGGTGACCTCGGCGGTGACCTTCACCCCGCGCGCCTTGGCGTGCCGGAGCACGGCCACGCTGCCGGCGGTGGAGACGTGGCAGATGTGCAGCCGGCTGCCGACGTGCTCGGCCAGCAGCACGTCCCGGGCGATGATCGCCTCCTCGGCGACCGCCGGCCAGCCGGTCAGCCCGAGCCGGGTGGAGACCTCCCCCTCGTGCATCTGCGCGCCCTCGGTGAGCCGGGGCTCCTCGGCGTGCTGGGCGATCACCCCGTCGAACGCCTTGACGTACTCCAGGGCGCGGCGCATCAGCATCGGGTCGGCGACGCAGTGCCCGTCGTCGGAGAAGATCCGCACCCGGGCCGCCGAGTCGGCCATCGCGCCCAGCTCGGCCAGGCGCTCGCCGGCCAGGCCGACGGTGACCGCGCCGATCGGCTGCACGTCGACCAGCCCGGCCTCCCGGCCGAGCCGCCAGACCTGCTCGACCACGCCCGCGGTGTCGGCCACCGGCGAGGTGTTGGCCATCGCGCAGACCGCGGTGTAGCCGCCGAGGGCGGCCGCCCGGGAGCCGGACTCGACCGTCTCGGCGTCCTCCCGGCCCGGTTCGCGCAGGTGGGTGTGCAGGTCGACCAGGCCGGGCAGGGCGACCAGGCCGGTGGCGTCGAGCACCGTGGCGTCCGGCGCGGTCAGTCCCCCGCCGGTCTCGGCCACGACGCCGTCGCGGATCAGCAGGTCGGTCGGCGCCGCGCCGACCACGCTGACGTTCTTGATCAGGTACGCGGTCACCGGTTGTTCCCTCCGAGCAGCAGGTAGAGGACGGCCATCCGCACGGAGACCCCGTTGGCGACCTGTTCGACGATGGTGGAGCGGGGCGAGTCGGCCACCTCGGGCGTGATCTCCATGCCCCGGTTCATCGGGCCGGGGTGCATGACGATCGCGTGCTCGGGCAGCCGGCGCATACGCGGCCCGTCCAGCCCGTAGCGGCGGGCGTACTCGCGGGCCGAGGGGAAGTAGGAGTCGTTCATCCGCTCCCGCTGCACCCGCAGCATCATCACCACGTCCACACCGGGAAGAACGGTGTCGAGGTCGTAGGAGACGTCGGTGCCGGGGGCGAGGGCCTGCGGAATGTCGACCGGGATGAGGGTGGGCGGGCCGACCAGGGTGACCTTGGCGCCGAGGGTGGAGAGCAGCAGCACGTTCGAGCGGGCCACCCGCGAGTGCAGCACGTCGCCGACGACCGCCACGTGCAGGCCGGCGATCCGGCCCAGCCGGGACCGCATGGTGTACGCGTCGAGCAGCGCCTGGGTGGGGTGTTCGTGGGTGCCGTCGCCGGCGTTGACCACCGACCCGTCGACCCAGTTGGCCAGCCGGTGCGGCGCGCCGGAGGCGGGGTGCCGGACCACCACCGCGTCGGCCCCCATGGCCTGGAGGGTGAGCGCGGTGTCCTTCAGGCTCTCGCCCTTGGCCACACTCGAGCCCTTGGCCGAGAAGTTGATCACGTCGGCGCTGAGCCGCTTGGCGGCCGCCTCGAACGAGATCCGGGTCCGGGTGGAGTCCTCGTAGAAGAGGTTGACCACGGTCCGGCCCCGCAGGGCGGGCAGCTTCTTGACCTCGCGGCCGGCGACGGTGGCCATCTCGGCGGCGGTGTCCAGGATCTGGGTGGCGGTGGCCGCGTCCAGGTCGGCGCCGGAGAGCAGGTGGCGGATCACGCGGATGCACCCCCGTACAGCTTGACCTCGTCGGCGCCGTCGGTCTCGGCGAGGGTGACCTTGACGCTCTCGGCGAGCGCGGTCGGGATGTTCTTGCCGACGTAGTCGGCGCGGATGGGCAGCTGGCGGTGGCCGCGGTCGACCAGGACGGCGAGCTGCACGGAGGCCGGGCGGCCGACGTCGCTGAGCGCGTCCAGCGCGGCCCGGACGGTGCGGCCGGAGAAGAGCACGTCGTCCACGAGGATCACCCGCTTGCCGTCGATCCCGTCGGACGGCAGGTCGGTCGGGCCGACCGCGCGGGTGGCGTGCCGGCGCAGGTCGTCCCGGTAGAGCGTGATGTCGAGCACACCGACCGGGACGGTCACGTCCTCGAAGGTGCTGATCCGGGCGGCGAGGCGCTTCGCCAGGGGCACGCCCCGGGTGGGGATGCCGAGCAGCACGGTGTCGGCGGCGCCCTGGGTCTTCTCCAGGATCTGGTGGGCGATGCGGTCGACCACCCGCGACACGTCGGCGGCGGCGAGGATCACCTTTACCGAGGGTTGTCGCGGCGGCGACGGGTGGGCAGCCGGTGGGTAGGCCACGGCGGACCTCCTTCCCCGCCTCACGGGACGGGTCGTTAAAGGACGTCTGGATGACCGGGCGGGCCCCGCGGGGCCCGGACCGGGGCTTCACGCCACGTTACCAGCGGTCACCGGGTCGGCCGCCGCCGGCACTGACCCCCGGGTCAGGGTGGAGAAATGCGGACAAGCCACACGCGCTGCCGGACCCGGTCGTCTCGAACACTTGACCACGTGTCGCAATCCCCGTACCGTCACGCTCCGTAGCGATAGCTGGGAGAACCCCGAGCAGCACTGGGAGTGTCCGAATGCCCTCTGAATACGCCAAGTCGCTGGGCGCCCGCCTGCGCTCCATCCGCCAGCAGCAGGGCCTGTCCCTGCAGGGTGTGGAGGAGAAGTCGAACGGGCGGTGGAAGGCAGTGGTCGTCGGCTCGTACGAGCGTGGCGACCGGGCCGTCACCGTGTCCCGCCTGGCGGAGCTGGCCGACTTCTACCGCGTTCCCGTCTCGGAGCTGCTGCCCGACGGCAGCGGGGTGCGCCACGAGCCCACCAGCAAGATCGTCCTGGACCTGGAGCGGCTCTACGACGAGGCCTCCGAGGACCTCGCCTACGTCGCCCGGTACGCCCGCGCCATCCAGCAGCAGCGCGGCGACTACAACGGCCGGGTGCTCTCCATCCGCGCCGACGACCTGCGCGCTCTCGCCATCGTCTACGACGCCTCGCCGTCGGGCCTGATCGAGCGGCTCACCGAGCACGGTGTGCTGGTCGCCGACCCGCGCGCGTTCTTCGCGTCCTGACCGACCGCTGTCGCACACGACAGGGCCCGTGCCGTCCGGCACGGGCCCTGTCGTGGTACCGGGGGACGCCTCAGCGGGTGGCGTACTCGGCGATCCGGCCGAGCAGGCCGTTGAGGAAGCGCGGCGAGTCGTCGGTCGACATCTGCCGAGCCAGCTCGACGGCCTCGCTGATCGCCACCGCGTCGTCGATCTCGTCGACGTAGAGCAGCTCGTACACGGCGATCCGGGCCAGGTTGCGGTCGACCACCGGCATCCGGTCCAGCGTCCAGCCCTCGGCGTAGCTGGCGATCACCTCGTCGATCCGGTCCAGGTGCGCCGCGACGCCCTCGACCAGGCCCACCGCGTAGCCCAGGTGCTCCGGGCGGGGCTTCTCGATCCGCTCGATGTAGCCGGCGAGCACCTCGACCGGGGGCCGGTCCCGCAGGTCGGCCTCGAAGAGCACGTCCAGCGCCCGCTTGCGCGCCTTGCGGCGCGCCGGCATCTGCTGCTTGGGACCCTCGGACATCAGGCTCGGCCGAGGTAACGGCCGTCGCGGGTGTCGACCTTGATCTTCTCGCCGGTGGTGATGAACAGCGGCACCTGGACGGTCGCGCCGGTCTCGACGGTGGCCGGCTTGTTGCCGCCGGTCGAGCGGTCGCCCTGGAGGCCCGGCTCGGTGTAGGTGATCTCGAGCACCACCGAGGTCGGCAGCTCGATGTAGAGCGGCACGCCCTCGTGGGTGGCGACGGTCGCCTCGGCCTCGGGGAGGAGGTAGTTGGCCGCCTCGCCGACGGTGCCGCCGGGGACGGTGATCTGGTCGAACGTCTCCAGGTCCATGAAGACGAAGTCCTCGCCATCGGCGTAGAGGTACTGCATGGTGCGCTTGTCGACGGTCGCGGTGTCGACCTTGGTGCCCGCGTTGAAGGTCTTGTCGACCACCTTGCCGGACAGCACGTTCTTCAGCGTGGTACGCACGAACGCGCCACCCTTACCGGGCTTGACGTGCTGGAACTCGACGACGGCCCACAGCTCGCCGTCGAGGTTGAGTACCAGGCCGTTCTTGAGGTCGTTGGTGGTGGCCATTTCCTGCCTTGATCATCAATTGGCGGACAGACCCAAGAAGTCTACTAGGGCGTGTGTCAAAGTCCTCGGTCGAGCCGAGGCGGAGTCCAGGCGGCGTGCCGAAGATCACTCACCGCGACCACGCCCACCACCCCGACCAATCCCCTCACCGCCTGTGCTCTGCCGCCACCATACCGGGCTCACAGTCAGGCGCCGCCGGCGAGGCGGGCGGCCAGGTGGTGCAGGGCCAGGCGGTAGCCGTCCACGCCGAGGCCACAGATCACCCCGGTGGCCACCGCGGACACCACCGAGTGGTGCCGGAACTCCTCCCGGGCGTGGATGTTGGAGATGTGCACCTCGACCAGGGGGCCGCGGAGCATCGCGCAGGCGTCCCGGACCGCGATCGAGTAGTGCGACCAGGCGGCCGGGTTGAGCACCACCGCCGCCTGGTCGTCGGCCGCCTCGTGCAGCCAGCCGAGCAGCTCGTGCTCGGCGTCGGTCTGCCGGACCACCACGTCCAGCCCCAGCTCACGGCCCGTGTCCACGCACATGTTGACCAGATCGGCGTAGCTGGTCACGCCGTACACGTCGACCTGGCGGGTGCCGAGCCGGCCCAGGTTCGGCCCGTTGAGCACGTAGACCCTCATGAGCTGATCTCCCGGTACGCCTCGTGCAGCAGCTCGTCCGAGGGACCCTCCAGGATCGCCGGGCGGGCCAGGCCGTCCAGCACCACGAACCGCAGCGTGCTGCCCCGGGCCTTCTTGTCCACCCGCATCGTGGCGAGCAGCTCCGGCCAGGCGTCCGCCCGGTAGCCGGTGGGCAGGCCGAGCGCGGCGACCACCGCCCGGTGCCGCTCGGCGGCGGCCGCGTCGAGCCGGCCGGCGAGCCGGGCCAGGGCGGCCGCGTAGACCAGGCCCACCGCGACGGCGTGCCCGTGCCGCCAGCGGTAGCCCTCCACCTTCTCGATCGCGTGCGCGAGGGTGTGCCCGTAGTTGAGCACCTCACGTACCCCGGACTCGCGCAGGTCCCCGGAGACCACGTCCGCCTTGACCCGCACCGCCCGCTCGATCAGCTCCCGGGCCACCGGCCCGGTCGGGTCCAGCGCGGCGGCCGGATCCCGCTCGACCAGGTCGAGGATCACCGGGTCGGCGATGAACCCGCACTTGACCACCTCGGCCATCCCGGCGGCCAGGTCGGCCGGGGGCAGGCTGTCCAGGGTCGCCAGGTCGCAGATCACCCCGGCCGGCGGGTGGAAGGCGCCGACCAGGTTCTTGCCGGCCGCCGTGTTGATCCCGGTCTTGCCGCCGACCGCCGCGTCGACCATGCCGAGCAGCGAGGTGGCCACCGGCACCCAGCGCACCCCGCGCAGCCAGCAGGCCGCGACGAAACCGGCCAGGTCGGTGACGGCGCCGCCGCCCACCCCGACCACCGCGTCGCTACGGGTGAAGCCCGCCTCGCCGAGCCGGTCCCAGCAGGCCGCGGCCACGTCGAT
>NZ_JAPDPH010000144.1 GCF_026013475.1 Micromonospora yasonensis
TCAAGCTGCTCGACGGGGGGCTGCGCGACGGCGGCTGGATGAACGAGGGCCGGCCCAGGGGCGGCCACGCGCTGGCGATCCTGCCGGGCGTGACCCACTACAGCATCTTCAGCTCGCCGCTGTTCGCCGCCGCGACCCTCGCCTTCCTCGACGACCAGCCGAGCTGACCGGGCCGGTTCCGGTCCGCCCCGTCGAACCGGCGGGGCGGACCGGTTGGGTTACGGGATGTCAGGCCGGTCCCGTTCGGGAGCGCCCGCCCGACAGGCGGGCCACCGCCTGCCGGGCCCGCCACGTCGGCACGTCGCTGAAGCCGCCGGCACCGGTCTCGTCCGGCCGCGCTCGGTGGGCTGTCAGTCCTCGACTTCCGGGCCGAGCAGCCGGACCTCCTCGATGTCGACGGCGGCCTGCAACTGGCGCAGCACCGCGTCGTCGATCTCGTTGCGGTTACGCAGCCGGGTGACCTCCCGTCGTTTGTGGTCGAGCACGCCGAGGTGCAGCCGGCGGGCGGTCTCGCGTTCCTGCTCCTCCTCCTCGGTCCGCGGGGAGCGGATGTCGTCCAGGTGGTCCTGGTAGTCGGAGCGGAGGCGGTCGACGGCGTCCGGCGACGCGCCCACGTCGGCGGCGACCTGCGGTAACGCGGCGAGGGCCGCCTCGGTGGCCCGGATCCGCGCCCAGCGCACCTCGTGTTCGCGTTCCTCGTCGCCCATCAGCCCGGCCCAGCTGACCACCAGCGGCAGGGTGGTGCCCTGCACCAGCATGATCAGCACGATCACCACGACCGTGACGAAGATGATCAGGTCGCGCTCGCGTACCGGGGTGCCGGCGTGGGTGGCGACCGGTACCGCGAGCGCAGCGGCGAGGGAGACCGCGCCTCGGAAGCCGGCCCAGCCGGCGGCGGCACGGACCCGGAAGTCGAACCGGCGGCCCCGGCGGGACTCGCGCCGGTCGAGGCCCTGCAGGGTTGACACCGACAGCTGCACCCAGACCAGCCGGACGAGCGCCACGACCAGGGCGACCAGCACGGCGATGCCCAGCGACGCCCACGGCGAGTGGCTGGTGATGGCGCGCAGGGAGCGGGGCACCTGCATCCCGAGCAGCACGAAGAGGCCGCCGTTGATCATGAAGGTGGACAGGTCCCAGAACGCGTACGCGGTGAGCCGGGAGCGGGCCCGGATCACCCGGGGCCCGGCGTACGACAGCAGCAGGCCGGCCACCACGACGGCGAGGACGCCGCTGGCGTGCGCCAGCTCGGCGAGCATGAACGCCGCGAACGGGGTGAGGATGCTCAGCCCGCCCTCGCGCATCGGGTCGTCGACGTGCTTGCGGATCAGGATGACCGCGCCGCCGACGAGCAGTCCGGCGGCGATCCCCCCGACGGACTTGGCGACGAACTGGCCGCCCAGCACGAGCGGCCCCGGGACCGCCCCGCCGGCGATCACGCCCACGGTGACGGCGAAGAGCACCAGCGCCGTACCGTCGTTGATCAGGCTCTCCGCGCGCAGCGTGGTGAGGATGCCGCGTGGCATCCGCTTGGCCAGGCCGGCCACCGCGGCGGCGTCGGTGGGCGCGAGGACCGCACCGAGCACCCAGGCCGCCGCCGGGTCGACGCCGAGCGCGCGAGCGACGTACGCGACGGCGACCGTCGTGATGATCACCAACGCGACCGCGAGCAGGGCGATGACCGCGAAGTTGGCCCGGATCTCGCGGAGGCTGATGACCAGGCTCTCCCGGTAGAGGATCGCGGGGAGGAAGAGGAGCAGCACCACGTCGGGCTTGAGGATCACGTTCCGGAAGGGCGGCAGCAGGCCGAGCAGCGCGCCCATGGCGATGAGCAGCACGGGCGGGGCGACCCGGTACCGGCCGCCGATGGTGGTGCCGATCAGCACGGTGGCACCCAGCACCGCGATCAGCACGAGTGCGCTCACGCCGAACCCTCCGTCAGCCGCCCGCCGCGTCCCACGCTGCCTCATGGCTGGCGGCTCGCGCCGTGGAATGGCGCAAGTGGGCGCGAACGCGGTGCGGGTTCAGCCGGTGCGCGCGCCGTCGATCAGGACGCCCAGGCCGTCGAGGACCCGGGCCAGGCCGAACTCGTACGCGTGGTCCGGGCTGTACGCGGCATGCTGCGCCGATCCGGCTGCCGCGCCGACCCGGACGGCGGTCGGGTACCGCTGTTCGTCGAGGACCTGGGCGAGCAGTGGGCCGTTCGCCGCCCACCACTGTTCATCGCTCCAGCTGTCCTGCTGGCGGGCGAGGCGTACCTCGGCCGCCGAGCGGGCCGCGGCCCGGACGAAGTCGAGGACGTAGGTCAACGCGGCGTCGCGTCGCACGTCGTCCAGGCCGGTGCCGTCGAAGGCGCGCAGCTCGTACTCGTATTTGGCCATCAAGCCAGGGCCGAGCGGCGGCCGGCTCGTGGAGACCTCGGCGGCCCACGGATGGGCGTGGAACAACTCCCGGTTCTCCGCGGCGAGCGCCGCCACCCGGGCGCGCCACGGCTCACCGGAGCGGTCGGGCCGGGGCATCCGGGAGTAGCAGTGGTCCAGCATCAGATCGAGCAGTTCGGCCTTGCCCGGCACGTAGGTGTAGAGGGTCATCGGCGCCACGCCGACCGCCTGGGCGACCGCCCGCATGGTCACCGCGTCCAGCCCTTCGGCGTCCGCCAGCTCGACCGCGGCCGTGACGATGTCGTCCAGCGAGCGGCCCGGGCGCGGTCCCCGGCGCGGGCTCTCCTCCGGCTGTCTCCAGAGCAGGCGCAGGGTACGGGCCGGATCTCCGGCTCCGCTGCGGTGGTTGGGCACGTGGTGATCCTCTCAGATCAAAACCTCGTACTGCGTACGATGTACAATGTACGGAGTAACTCCGCCGATCTCAGGGAGACCACGTGCAGATCACCGCCTCGGCCCTCTCACTCAACGTCGACGACGTGGCCGCCTCCGCCGCGTTCGTCCAGCAGCACTTCGGCTTCAAGCAGGAGATGGCGGCCGACGGCTTCGTATCGCTGGCCCGCGACGGGGCCGGCTTCAACCTGATCTTCCTGCGCACCGGGCTGCCCAGCATCCAGCCGGACCGCCTGCGGGGGCAGCGCGCCGAGGGCCTGATCGTCGCCTTCGTGGTGGACGACATCCACGCCGAGTACGCCCGGATCCAGGCGGCCGGCGTGCCGATCACCACCCCGATCCAGACCGAGCCCTGGGGCGAGCGCTTCTTCCAGGTCACCGACCCGAACGGGGTCATCCTCCAACTGGTGCAGTGGGTGCACGCCCCGGCCGAGGCCGGCTGATCGGGGCCGCGCCGTTCGCCGAGACTCTTCGGCGAACGGCGCGCCCGCCCGGCACGGGCGGGGAGCACGTCACTCGAAGCGGGCGGGGTCGCCGGCGCCGCGGCGCAAGATCTCCGGCTCGGGGCCGGACAGGTCGATCACCGTGGTGGGCTCCAGGCCGCAGTCGCCCGCGTCGACCACCGCGTCGACCTGGTGGTCCAGCCGCTCCTTGATCTCCCAGCCCTGGGTCATCGGCTCCTCCTCGCCGGGGAGCAGCAGGGTGCTGGATAGCAGCGGCTCGCCCAGCTCGGCGAGCAGCGCCTGGGTCACGGTGTGCCTCGGCACCCGCACCCCGACGGTGCGCCGGCGCGGGTCCTGCAACCGGCGGGGCACCTCGGCGGTGGCCGGCAGGATGAACGTGTACTGGCCCGGGATGGCGGCCTTGACCTGCCGGAACACCGAGTTGCTCAGCTTGACGAACTGGCCGAGCTGGGCGAAGTCCGCGCACAACAGGGTGAACGGGTGCCGGTCGTCGAGCTTGCGGATGTCCCGGATCCGCTCCACGCCGGACCGGTTGCCGAGCTGGCAGCCCAGCGCGTAGCAGGAGTCCGTCGGGTAGGCGATCAGGCCGTCGCCGCGGAGCAGCTCGACGATCTGTCGGAGCACCCGGGGCTGCGGATTGTCCGGGTGCAGGTCGTAGTACCTCGCCACGCAGGAAGCCTATGCCGCGCCCGGCCGGGCCGCGAGCCCGGAAAAAGTCGCCGCGATCAGGTTTGCCGCGCCGGCGTACCGGAAAAGGTGAGGCCGCTCGAAGAGGGGACCCACACATGTCCGATGCCAGCACAGACCACGCCGACCGCCCGGCCGAGGTGACCGACCCGCTGCTGTGGGATCTGGCCGCCGCGGTCGCCGACGCCCACCAGCCCGACGACAACCAGGTCTGCGCCAGCCCGAGCTGCGTCGGCGCGGCTTGGCCGTGCGCCGCCTGGGACAGCGCCCAGGAAGGGCTGCGCGCCGCCCGGGCCCCGCAGCCCGCGCCCGCGGCGCCCGCCGGAGGCACCGACGAGCGCCGCGACGACCCGTCGACCGGGTGGTCCGGCGGCCTGGTCCCGGCCGCCCGCCCGGAGCCGGTGGCCGCCACCTCCGCGGCCTGACGTCATTCGGCCCAGGCCGGCGGTCAGGCGTGGGTGCACCGGCGCAGGTTGTCGAGGTTGTTCGGCGACGCCGCGTCGGCCGCCGTGCGCAGGTACGGGCGGCCCTGGCGCGGCCGCACCACCCGGATGGGGGTACGGCTGGTGCCGGGCTCCTCCACGTAGAACGCGAACCGCCCGCTGCCCATCAGGTCGATCGCCTCGGGGACCGGGATGAGGAAGTGGGTGCCGTCGCCGTTGAACCCGCCGACGGCCACCACCGTCCCGTTCACGCTGCGCACGCAGCTGACCCGGACCGGCACCGCCGCGTCCTGGTACGCGGTGTCCGCGACCAGCGCCACCTGCAACCAGCCCTCGCCGGCCATCGACGGCTCGTTGGGCAGCAACGCGTCCGCGGTGCTCGGCACGACCGCGTCGGAACGCCACTGCCCGGGCCGGTCCCGGCGGTGCCAGTACCAGGAGCCGCGCACGTCCTGCGGCAACGGCAGCCGGACGGTCTCCAGGTCGTGCAGCACCGGGCCGTACCGCAGCGCCGGGGAGAGCCGGGACAGCGCCGGGGCGGTCCACTCGCGCAGCAGGCCCACCGCCTTCTGCGGCACCAGGCCGGCCGTGACGTGCACGTCCGAGCCGGGCACCATGAGCAGGGTCAACGGCACGGGCACCCCCGGGTTCACCGTGAACACCCCGGACGTGTCCACGTACGGGGAGGTCAAGGGGTCCGCGCCGGGCGCCGAGGCGGCACCGCCGGCGTCGGGCAACCCCGGCGCGAGCAGCGCCACCGCCGGATCGACGATGTGCAGCCGGTCCATGTCGTCGCCGACGCAGTACGCCAGCAGCCCGTCCTGCGCCCGGGACAGCGTGCCCAGCCGCACCGGGATGCCGGTGGTGGCGTTCTCCGGAGGCTGGCGCGGATCCTCCACCTCGACCTTCAGGTAGGCCCGGACCACCACGACCGGCCGACCGAGCAGCAACGCCAGGTGCTCGTCACCGGCCCGCCCGGTCACGTCGACCGTCCACCGGGTGGTGTCCAGCACCCGCAGCAGCGACTCCAGTGCGCTCTGCGCGGCCCCGGCCGGGTGGCCGCCGGCCCGGGCCACGGCGAGGGCCTGGTCGGCGGCGAGCATCCGGTCGGCGAACCGGGCCAGCAGCGGGTTCGGCAGGAACCGGCTCGGCGGCGCGCCGAGCGTCGCCGGCCGCCCCGGGTCCTCCTCCCAGGCGGTCACCGTCTCCGGGTCCGGGCGCAGCCGCCCGTAGCCGGCGCCCTTGTCGTCGAAGAACTCCAGCGTCCGGTCCACCAGTGACGGCACCAGGTAGCCGCAGACCGGGCTGACGCCCGCGTCGGCGTCCCGGGGCGCGCCGGTCGCGTCGGCGAAGCGCAGCAGCACCCGGGCCGGGGCGGTGAACCGGGGGCGCAGCGCCGCCAGGTCGGGCTGGCCGGGCACCGCCAGGGTCACCCCGTGCGTCACCGGCGCGGGCTGCGCCACGCCGGGGCCGAGCACCTCCAGGTAGCGGCCGTAGCCGTCGACCAGGCGGGCCCGGTCCAGGCGCAGGTACCCGGCCCGCAGCGCCACGAAGTCGGCGGCGCGGGGCGGCTGCGGCGGCTGGGCGGTGTCACTGGCGGTCGGCGCGTCCACGATCAGCCCGGTCGGGTCCCGGCGCAGCTGCTCGGCGATGCCCACCAGCTCGCCGGAGAGCAGGTCCCGTTCGGCGTCCTCACCGCCGACCGTGCCGTCCAGCAGGGCGGTCGCCGACGCGGACAGCATCACCCGGCCGCGCAGACTCCGGCCGCTCTCCGGCGCCGGCACGGTCACGGTCGCCGGCAGCCCGAAGTCGATCTCCCCCAGCGGCCAGTCGTGCGCCCCTCGGCCCGACGGCAGGTAGGTGGCCGACCACTCCAGCAGCAGCGGGTTCCACGGCCGGCTGGGCGGCGTGACGCCGACCGGGCTGGGCAGCGCCCCCTCGACCACCGCGCCGGCCGGCGGCACCGTCGGGTCGGCCACGCCGGGGTCGAACGACGCCCACCAGGCGGCGCGGGCGGCGGCCACCGGCGACGGCTGGGTGGCGGTGGACCGGTCCAGGTCGGGCGCGGAGCCCGGGTCGATGCTGGCCAGCTCGACGAGCAGGTCGGTGGCGACCGCCGGCACGCCGTACTCGGGCCGCAGGCCGGCCAGCGGGGCCGGCGGCAGCACCGCCGCGCCACGGCCGGGGTCGCCGCCGGCGACGCCGAAGCCGCGGACGGTCTGCCCGTCGAGCCGGCACAGCAGGTGACCGAGCACCGAGTAACGGCCGTCGGCGCCGTGCTTCGGGCTGCGGCCGCCGCCGGCGACCACCAGCGCCGGCTCCAGCGCGTGCCACACCCGCGGCCGGGTCCGTTCGACCTGCACGAACGACCCGCCGCCCGCGGCGCCGGCCGCGCCGGCCGCCGGCTGCCAGATGAACTCGTTGCCGGCGGCGGCCGGCGCGGACCCGAACCGGCTCTGGTGCAGCGTGGCGTCCAGCTGGGCGGGACCGTCGGCGCCGGTGACGTCGGACAGCGCGTTCTGCAGCAGCGCCTCGACCATCCGGGCCGCGTCGGCGGGGTCCCCGGGCTCGGCGGCGACCGCGGCGAGCGCCTCGGCGAGGGTCTCCCCCAGGGCCAGCGCCACCGCGTCCGGAGCGGGCCGGTAGTCGATCTCCCGCCCGAGCAGGCCGCCGTCGCCCGTCCACCGCGGCTCCGGCCAGCCGACCGAGACCGCGGCGGCGTGGTAGACGGACCGGTCGGGCACCGGCTGGGTGGCCAGCCGGGGCGGGAAGATCTCCCAACCGAGCTGCTCCATCCGCTCCTTGTGCGCCACCTCGCCGGCCGCGCCGTACAGCGGGTCGCGGGTGAGGTCGGTGTACCAGCCGAGCACCAGGTAGGCCACCGGACCGGTCAGCCCGGCCAGCTCGTCGTGCAGGGCGAACCGGTTCGTCACGTTGTCGTAGTAGCCGGCCCAGCCCAGGTCGCCGTGGCCGAGCGCGGTGAGCGGCGACCGCGGCGCGGCACCGGGCGCCGGCAGGGTCGGGCCGGTCAGCGCCCGGTCCACCCGGACCGGCTCGATCAGGCCCGCGTACGGCAGCAGCCAGGCGTCCACCGCGCGCGGCGCCGGCGTGGCCGGGCCGGACAGCCGGACCACCAGCCAGCGGTCCGGCACCGGGGGGAAGGTGGTCGCCCCGGTCTCGTCGGCGATGCCCCGGGTCAGCCCGTCGGGCAGGCTCCAGTGCAAATGGGCGCCGGTCGGCCGGGCGGTCTCCCGGGCGCTGAACGGCGCGGGCAGCAGGTCCTGCCGGACCCGGCCGCTGGCCGGCGGGGTCGGCCGGGTCAGGGCGGTCCGCGCCCAGTCGGACGGGGCACCCGGCTCCCGCACCATCAGGACGTCGAGCGCGACCGGGACCAGAAGAGTTGTCACGCAGAGGCTCCCTTGCTCGGGGCGGGCCTGGCGGCAGGCCCGGAGACGGTCGGCGGTGCGGCGGTCACGACGTGGGCGGGGCGGAGGCGGCGAACCGTTGCCGGGACGGCGCCTGCAGCAGGGACAGGGCGACGGCGGCGCCGCCGCGCGGGTGGGGCAACGGGCGAGCGGCGTCCAACGCGCCGGCCAGGCCGGCGACGTTGACGACCCCGTCGACCGTGCTCCCGGTGCGCATCGGCACCGGGACGCTGCCCACCTCGCGCCCCGCGGCGTCCCGGATCGGCACCCGCCACCCGGTGCCGTCCTCCTCGAGGCCGAACTGGACGCTCTGCGGCGGCTCCTCCAGCCAGACCAGCCGGGGCACTCCGCGGAAGAGCGCCAGCAGCACCGACGGCGACAGCCGCTCCAGCCGCAGCAGGTCGACCACCAGGTCGGGCCGGAGGCGGGCCAGCGCGTCCGGGTCACACCCGGAGGGCACGTCGGCCAGCGAGTCGCTGGCCCAGGCCCGTACCTCCATCGCCGGCCAGCCGCTGACCAGCGCCGAGCGCAGCAGGAACCCGGTGACCGGGATGTCCGCCTCCGCGGCGGTCAGCTCCCCGGTCGCCCGCACCTGCGCGAGCAGGTCGGCCGCGACCGGGATCGACATGCGGGTGCGCTGCACCTCGCGCACCAGCGGCAACTGCTCGGTCACCGCGGCGGTGACCTGCGGCAGCAGCGTACGGACGCCGGCCCGCTCGCGGCTGCCGTCACCGCCCACCGCCAGCGCGCCCGCCCGCAGCTGCGCCAGCCAGGCGGTGTCGAGGCGGAAGAACCGGATCGACTCGGCCGGCAGCAGCCGGGCGTCGGGGACGAGATAGCGGAACGGCAGGTCGTGCAGGAGGCTCCAGCGGGCCAGCAGGTGCTCGACGTACGCGGGCAGCGGCGGCGCCGTGCCGTCGGTCGCCGCGACGGTCGCCGGCTCGGTGGCGGCCAGGGTACGCAGCCGCGGCTGCGGGTCCGGCGCGGCCGGGCCGAGCAGCGCGCCGAGCCGCTCGGCGAGCAGCCGGCCACCGGAGGACAGCT
Organism: Micromonospora yasonensis; assembly: GCF_026013475.1. Classification (GTDB taxonomy): domain Bacteria; phylum Actinomycetota; class Actinomycetes; order Mycobacteriales; family Micromonosporaceae; genus Micromonospora; species Micromonospora yasonensis. The sequence continues at coordinate 8,898 of NZ_JAPDPH010000144.1, forward strand.
GGGTCGTCACGACTCTTCTCCTTCTCGTCGCAGCTGGCGGGGAACGACACCGGAGCCGCCCGGGTGGGCCTGCCACAGGTCGGCGCGGCCGGTCCGGGACAGCAGCCGCTGGGCGAACGCCTCGCCGAGCACGGCGAGCGGGTCACCGTCGACGGGCGCGGCGGCGGCCCGGCGCAGGGTCGGGCCGGTAGCCGCGTACGAGCCGACGCTGCCGGCACGGGCACCAGCCGCGCCGCCCACGCGGGCGGCCTCGTCGGTGGCCCGGTGCCAGGCGACCACCTCGCGGATGAACCGGCCGTCGGCGGCGGCGAGCAGCCGCCCCAGTTCGAACGCCGCGTCGGCGGTCACATCGGCCGGCCCGTCGGGCAGCGGGTCGGGCGCCGCGCCGAGCAGTGGCGAGCGGTAGCCCATGGTGGTGGGTGTCCCGTCGCGGCGGGTGCCGGCGAGGCCGAGCGCGCCCGCGCCGTCCACCAGGTGTGGCTGGCCGGCCGGTGGGGTGCCGAACCCGCCGAGGTCCAGGTGCGCGGCGAGGTGTTCGAAGGTGCCCCCGGCGGTGCTGGTGGTGAACAGCCAGGAGGCGAGGACGAGCAGCGTGGGCGGGGCGCCAGTGGTGGTGGACCAGGCGTCGTCGCGGGCCTCCAGGGAGACCAGGCAGGCGGTGTACCTGACCGGCGTCGCCCGGCCCAGCGGCAGCCGGTTGGCGGTGACCACCGCGAACCAGCCGTCGTCGTCGCGGCCGGCCAGCGCGGTGTCGGCGACGTTCACCTGACGGACGTGGGTGAGCAGCCCGACGTCGGTGCGGCTGGGCAGCAACGCCCGGAAGGTGGTCAGGTCCTTGGCCCGCAGCCCGACCACCGTGCGGTTGCCGTCGACCGGCTCGATGCCGTTGAGCTTGTTGTAGACCGTGTCGCCGACGACGTTGCGCAGCGGCCCGGTGACCAGGCTTGCCTCCTCGGTACGGACGACCAGCAGCGCCAGCCACGGGGTGCCGTCGGGCAGCCGCCGCTCCCACGGCAGCGTCCGCCGGCCCAGCACCACGTGCGGCAGCCGGTCGCCGAACGCGCCGATCGCGTCCCGGGGCGGGTGCTGGGCGGTCACCTCGGTCGCGTCCAGGGTGAGCCGTGGCCCGCCGACCTGCACGTGGGTGACGTGCTCGGGCGGGGCGGGCTGCGGCGTGCCGGACTGCGCGGTACGGCGCACGTCCAGACCGCTGCGGAAGCGGTAGATGCCCGCCGTCAGCGACGGGGTGACCTTGTCGTGCAGCCGGATCGAACCCGCCGCGATCGGACCCTCAGGCATCACGCCTCCGTCTCGTCGTCGTCGAAGGCGACGTACGCCGCCGGTGGTGCCGGTGCCGCCGGCTCGGTCCGGGCCTCGGCGACCGCGATCCGCCGGGCCGGCCGGGTCGCGGCGTGCGCCGCCTCGGGCCCGGTGGTGGGGGCGGCGACCCGGGCCAGTTCGAGCCGGGCGGCCGGGTCGTACGGGTCGGCGACGTCGTCCGGGCTGCCGATCACCCCGGAGAGCTGCCAACTCTCCCCCGCGACGACCTGCACCGAGATGGCCCGGGCGTTCTGCTCCGCCTCGACGGTGAGCACGATCCGGTACCCGACATCGTCCGCCGCGACGTCCTCCCGGCTGTCGACCCGTACCCCGTCCAGTTCGATGCGGACCTCGTCGAGGCGCGCCCCGGCGGTGACCGGCTCCAGCGAGACCACGACCGTGCGGGTGTCGGCCGGCAACTCGGTGACCAGGCCGTCGACGGCGGCGGTGAGCAGCCCCGCCGGCACCGGCACGTGCTCCCCGGCCCGGCGGTAGCGGGCCGGCGGGGACCATGGCCGGGGCAGCAGCACGGTGGCGCCCGGGGCTACCAGCACGCCGTCGGTGACCGGGACCAGCGGGGTGTCGGCGGCCCAGCCGGCGGCGGCCTCGGCGGCCGGGGTCACCACGGCGCGGGCCGCCTCCGCCGGCACCCGGGCACCCGGCCGGGCCGGACCGTCGCTGACCGGCGCGCCGGTGCTGGTGAAGGTGGCCAGCCGCAGCGGCGTACGCCCCTCGTCCAAGCGCAGCCGGAGGCCACCCGTACCCGAGGTGTCCCAGATCTGGGTGGCGCCGACCGGCAGCGCCGCCCCGGTGTCTCGGAGGGTGCGGGCGGCCAGGCCGGCCCGCCCGGCCGCGCCGCGCCGCTGGTCGGCGGTGACGGTGGCGCGCAGCGTCGGGGCCGCCCCGGCGACCGGCCGCAGGCCCGCCCGCACGGTGACCGGCGACGGCTCGGCCAGGGTGGCGCGGCGCAGCACCGACGGCGCCACCGCCTGCGCACCGGGCACGGACAGCGGCAGGTGCCGTGCGGTCTCCTCCTCGATCATGGTGGCCAGCGCCACGTCCGGCAGCGCGCCGGTGGCCTCGGAGACGGTGACCGGGGCGGCCAGGTTCACCGAGGACAGGGCGCGGATCATCGTGGCTTTCGCCCCGCTGGTGTTGCCGCCGGCCAGGGTGCCGTCCCAGAGGGCGGCCGGGAAACCGGTGGTGGCGGTGGCCGGCCGCAGGGTCTGCAGCTGCGCCGTGGGCACGGGGATCCAGCCGCCGCTGTGCTGCTCGACGGTGACGACCATGGTGGCGCGGACGAAGCCCACCTTGTTGCCGGAGGGCACGACCTCCACCGTCCGCCCGTTGGTGCCGTCGTCCGCGCGGCCGCTGCCGGTCAGCCGCCAGGCCGCCAGCGGCATCAGCGACTCGACCCGCACCGCGAACTCGGGCGCCACCGACCACGGGCGGTCCAGCGTGCCGTCCGGGCGGCTGCCGATGGCCGGCGGGAGGGTGCCGGCGGTCACCGTGGCGGCGGTCGCCGGCTTGGTCGCGTCGCCGCCACTGAGGTACTTGGTGGCGAACTGCGACCACTCCAGGTAGTTCTGCGCCTCCGTCCGGCCGAAGCGGACGGTGACCGAGGCGATGGCCAGGTCGACGGTGACGGTGCCGCGCAGCGGCGGCCCCTCCAGGTGCACGTACGCGCCGAGCGAGACGCTCACGTTGATCCGGGCGCAGGCGAAGAAGCAGACCTTCATGGTGAACCGGGCACCGACGCTGACCCTGACATCGACCGAGTAGGCCAGCGGGTCCCAGCGCACGAGCATGTCCAGCGCGGCGGTGAACCAGACCCGGATCGGCGACCGGTCGTAGGACGCCTCCAGCCGGCCGCCGAGCATCACCGCGGACGGGGTCAGGGTGAAGTACGCGTCCCCCTTGACCACCACGCCGCCACCGACCGACCAGTGGAACCCGACCCGCGGCACGTCCGGGTAGTGCGCCGGCTTGGCGAACCGCGGGTGGTAGCCGCCGATGGACAGCAGCACCTCCGGCCGGTCGAACCAGACCACGAAGGCGAACCCGCCGGTGAGCTGGCAGTCCCGGCTGAGCAGCCACGAGTTGCGGGTCAACGCGGCCCGGACGGACAGCACCTTGTCCACCGTGCTGTAGCGGGCGGCGAGGGCCAGCTCGACGCTCATCACCGCCGCCTGCGAGTCGGGCAGTGCCATCCGCATCAGCCCGAGCAGCCCGACCTCCAGGCCCCGGTCGGCGGAGACGTAGGCCAGGGCGGTGGTGTGCAGCAGCTGGAAGGTGGTGAACCGGACCCCGGCGGCCAGCCAGAACGCGCCCCGGGCGGGCGGGATGTCCTTCGACATCCGGGCCAGCGCCCCCATCGGGCCGCCCGCGCCCCCGAACCCGCCGTCGTCGATCGCCTTGACCAGCGGGAACGCCGGTACGCCCTGCGGGTCGCGCGGCACCAGCAGCTTCCGGTTGTAGCCGGCGCCGCCGCCGAGACCGAGCACGTACAGGTACGGCGGGCCGCCGAGCGGGAACCCGACGGACAGGAACACGAACAGCGAGGTGTACTCGCCGAGGTCGTCGCGGGGTCGGGCGTACGAGCCGACCGCGGTCAGGCCGCGACCGGCCAGGTCGACCGAGAGCATGCCGTCGTACTGCACGCCGTTGGCGCCGGTGACCTTGACCAGCCCGCCGGCGACCGACACCCCTGGCGAGGTGAACGACAGCGACAGTCCGGTCAGGTCCACCTCCCAGGCGCTCAGGTCGGTGGGGTTTCGCAGCGGCACCAGCAGCGACAGGTCGTCGACGTCGACGGTGAGCCCGGCGATGGCGACCCCGCCGTCGATGGCCACCCCGACCTTGCCCGGCCCGCTGGTGGCCGCCTTGTACAGCATCGCCAGCTCGGCGATGTGCAGCGGCCCGTACGTCCGGTTGATCTCGAAGCGGGCCTCGGTCTTCCCGCCGAACAGCACCACCCAGCGACCCCCGCCGCGGGCGACCAGCACGTCGATCGGCGGGTTCGCCGGCGCGCCGTCGCCGCCGCCCCCGGTCTGCAGCAGCGACGCCGCGACCGGGTTCGATCCGCCCCCGCCAGGGGCCATCGGGAACCCGAGCCCCTCGACGGTGACCGCGCCGTCGACCACGGCCGGCCGGGTCAGCGCCCCGGTGCCGGTCAGCGGCAGGTCCACCCGCACGTGGGCGCTGGCCGCCCCGAGCCGGAAGCCGCCGGTCTCGACCAGCGCCTTGCCGGACGCGGCGGCGGCCACCCGCAGGCCGAGCCCGCCCAGGCGCAGCACCGGGCGCAGCTGCGGCGCGGCCGGGTTGGTCAGGTCCAGCAGCAGCAGACCGACGCCCCGGCCAGCGGCGCCCCAGCCGAAGTCCTGCGATCCGGGCAACCCGAAGCGCACCTGCACGGCGGTGTCCCCGGCGGGCAGGGCCAGCTCGCCGCTGAGCACGATGCCGTAGCGGGCGCCGTCCGCGACCACCGACAGGGCCAGCCCGCCGGGCACCGGCACGGCCACCCCGGCGACCGCGTCCAGCGCCCCGCGCAGCAGCCCGACCGGGGTGGGCAGCGCCGGGGCCATCCGGATGCCGTCCGGGGCGTCGACCGCCACACCGGCGCCGGTGAGGATCTGCGCGGCGGTACGCCCGCCGGTCCACAGCTGCTTGCGCAGCCACGGTTCGGCGGCCCGCAGCGCGAGGGTGCCCGCCATCGGCACCACCAGCCGCTGGGCGAGCTGCGCCAGGTCGGCCGCCCCGGGCAGCAGCATCACGGGCGCGAGCTGGACGGATAGTTCCCCGGTGCCGGCGTCGTCGGTGCCGAGCAGCCCGAGCCGCACGGCCAACCCCGCCGGGGTGGCCTGCACGGACAGCCGGGCCCGCAGCGCCACGCCGAGACCGGTGTCCACGTACGCCCGGGCGGCCAGTTCGACGGTCACGGTCGGGTGGGTGTAGCCGACCACCACGTCGGCGGTGAGCGCGCCGGCGGTCACGTCCCGTACCGCCAGGCGCAGCGCCGGCCGTGCCGCGGCCAGGTCGGCGCGCAGCTCGACGGTGCCGCCGAGCACGGCGACCCGCACCGCCACCTCACCGGGACTGGTCGGTTCGGGAACCTGGGCGGTGCCCAGCACCCGACGCAGCAGGGCCACGGCGGCGGCGGCGATGGCCGGGCCCGCGGCGGCGAGCCGCCCGGCGGACAGGTCGTGGACCAGGTCCGCCAGCGCCCCGGCGCGCGCGGCGAAGCCGTGCGGGGCGGCGGCCGGGTCGTAGACGCCGAGCGCCCCGGCGACCGCCAGCGCGTCGTCCAGCACCGCGGGGCGCGGGTCACGGGCGCCGATCCCCTCGACCAGCCGGTCGAGGACCTCCGGCAGCAGCCGCGCGCCGGCGGCCGCCACCAGGGCGTCCATCCCGGTCACGGTCGGCAGCAGGGTGAGCGTGACACCGAGCGCGGCCGGCGTGACCGACACGGACAGCCCGCTGGCGTCCGCGCCCAGGCGTACGTCGAGCGCGCCCCACTCGCCGGGCAGTGGTAGGTGCAGGGTCAGCTCGCCGCCGGGCCGGACGTGCCGGGTGCCGTCGACGTCCAGGTGCAGCGCCAGGTCCAGGGTGGCCGGAGCGGCACCGTCCTGCCACAGCACGATCGGGTCGTCGGTGGCGAGCAGCACCCGCAGCGCCCGGGCGTCGGCGGGACCCACGTCGAGCAGGTCGACGGTGATGCCGCCGGGCAGGGTGAGCGGGTGCGCCGGATCGGCGCCCAGTCCCAGCGGGGCCGCCGCCAGGCGCAGCAGGTCGGCCAGTGGTGCCGCCTGCGGCGGCGCGCCGGGGGTGCCGGCGAAGGTGCGTTGCAGCCAGCCCGCCGGGTCGGTCAGCAGCCCGTCGAGCGAGGCCACCCGGACGTTCCCGCCGGCCACCTGTTCCAGCAGGACGCCCAGGGCCGCGCTGGTGAGCAGCCGGGGCAGCAGCGGCGCGAGCCGGGCGGGCAGGTCCGGGGCGGCCGGCGACAGCCGGACCGGCTCGGGCAGCCACGGGGCGGCCAGCGACACCGCCCCGCCGGTCCGGGCGAGGGTGACGCCGCCGAGCGTGAGCGCCGCCTGCACCTGGGGCATCGGATCCGCCAGCGCGACGGTCGACGAGCCGGTCAGGGTGACGCCGTGGCCGAGCCGCAGACCGGTGCCGGTGGTGCGGGCGGTGAACCGCCACGGTTGGGCCTCCAGCACCAGCTCCAGCGGAAGCCCGCCGAGGGGCCGTCGCCAGGGGCCGCCGCCGGTGGCGGCCCCGGCGTCGCGGACCAGGCCGAGCAGCCCGGCGGCCCGGTCGACCAGCGCCGGCAGCCGCGGCGCCAGCCACGCCGTGGCGTCCGTACGCAGCCCGGCCATCGCGTCGGCCAGCACCGCGGCCGGCCGGTCGGCGGCCGCGCGGTTGATGACGCCGAGGGCGGCCAGCTCGGTCAGCAGCCGGTTCAGCCGGCCGCCCGTGGCGGCCACCCGGTCCAGTTCCCCGACCAGGGCGTCGAGCAGTTCCGGTGCCCGGGGGTCGAGCAGGTCGACGGCGGGGGACGCCTCGCCGCGCAGGGCCGCGTCGTGCAGCACCACGTCGATCTCGGTGACCGGACCGGCGGCGCCGGCGCGGATGCCGGCCCGGACGGTGAGGGCGCGGACCCGGGCGACCTGCGGGGCGCCGGTGCCGGGTCCGCCGAGTAGCCAGCCGTCGGGTCGGCCGACCCGGATCCGGACCTGCGCCGACGGCGCGTCGGCCGGTGCCGCCGGGTCCAGCGACACGGTGCCGAGGCCGAGCCGGACGTCCACGTCGACGTCGGGGTCGCCCGTGACCGCGGCGCCCAGGTCGAGCGCGAGCCGCGCGGCGGCGACCGCCCGGGTGGGCAGTTCCGCCGGCCCGGCCTCGATCACGGTCTGGCTGGTCAGCGCGGTGACGAGGGCGGTGTGCAGGTTGCCGGCGCCCCCGTCGAGGCTGCCGAACAGCGCGAGCGCCGGCACTCCCCCCAGGTTGACCGGGGTGGTGGGCCAGCGGGTGAACGCGGCGGCGGGCAGCGGGGCGGGGCGCGGCTGCTGGCCGGGTTCGCCGGCGGCGTACCCGTCGAGGAGCCGGCGCTGCAGCGCGAGGGCGGTGTCCAGCAGCGGCGCGGCCGGCAGGCCGGCCGGCGCCAGCAGGGTGGCCAACCGGACCCCGTCGGCCACGGCGGGCGTGTCCAGCGGCAGCAGCGTGCCGTCGAACGCGGTGCCGACCGTGACCAGGCCCAGCACCTGGGTGGGCACGGCCGCGGCGAGCTGCCGGGCGACCAGGCCGAGGTACGAGTGCCCGACCGGGACGGTACGCACCCCCGGGCGGGCGGCGCGGACGGCGTCGTGCACGTGCCGCAACGCGGCCAGTGCGGTCGCGGCGGGGACGGTGCCGTCGTCGGCGAGGTCCACCACGTACCACCGGGCGGCGGGCAGGGCGCCGAGGTCGACCAGGTGCGGCGGTGTGCCGGGCACCCGCAGGTCCACGGTGGCGACCTGCTCGGCGGGGACGTCGGCGAGCAGCTCGGCCCACGGTGCGGCGCCGGCCAGCGGGGGCGCGAGCAGCAGCACCGCCCACTGGTCCCCGGCTGCGGCGGTCCGCGCGGTGATCTCGTCCCGGATCTGGGCGACGGCACCCGGCGCGCCGGTGAGCGTGTCGTGGGTGGCGGCGACCGGGGTGCCGGTCCGCCAGCCGGGCTCGTCGGGCGGGGTGGCGCTGGCCGGTACCAGCCCGTCGCCCTCGACGAGCAGAGTGGACAGTGCCCCCAGCGCCGCGGCGGCCCAGGCGTGGTCCATCCCGTCCAGCGCGTCGGCCAGGTCGGGCAGGTACGCGCCGGCGACCTCGGCCGCCTCCAGCACGTCGGCGCCGGTGACGGGGACGATGTCCGGCAGGTCGTCGTCGGCCGGGTCCGCCCCGAACCGCTCGGCCAGCGGCGCGATCGCCCACTGGGCCGGCGGCCCCTGCGGTTCCAGCCAGGTGACCAGCTCCACCGCGTCGTCCCCGAGTCGCTGCAGCGGCACCCGCCACGGGACGGCCGGGGTGCCCCCGCCGGTGACCGGGAGGTCTACCGGCGGCAGGTCCTGGCCGGGCAGGGCGGGCAGCCGGTCGGTCAGGGTGGCCTGGAGCAGGTGCAGCAGCGCCCGCAGGTACGGCAGGCCGCCGTCGGTGCGGGCGTTCTCGTCCCGGGCCAGGTCGGCGAGCCAGCGCCGCACCGCGGCGGCCGGGTCGGCCAGCAGGGTGGACAGGTCGGCGGGGTCGGGCGGCGCGAGCGGCGGCAGCCCGGCGAGCGGACCGGTGGTGCCCGGCCCGGCGATGCCGATCAGCGCCAGCAGGTCCCGGACGGTCGGGCCGGCCCACGATTCGGCCACCCGGGCGAGCAGGCCGCGGGCGGCGCCCCAGAGGGCAGCCGAGTCGAGGCCGAGGCCGAGGTCGGCGGCGGTGGGGTCGAGCGGGCCGGCGGGCGGCAGCGTCAGGTCGCCGAGGACGTGCGACACCCCGTCGACGGTGACGGCGAGGTCGTCGACCGTGGCGGTGACGGTGACCGGCGACCCGAGCGACCAGCCGACGTCGAGGCGTACCCCGGCGGTGGCGACCCGGACCGGCGCGTCGAGGGCCAGGGCGGGCGGCTCGAACGCGACGGTGGCGGCGACCCCGCCGAGCCAGGACGGACCAGTGACCCCGTCGAGCGGGATCGAGGCCAGGGCGGCCCGGACGTCCGCCCGCCAGGGCAGGTCCACGTCGAGGTGGCCGCCGGCGCGCAGGCCGAGCCCCAGCTCGAGGACGGGCCGGGCGCTGGTGCCGGAGTCCCACAGCAGCAGTTCCAGCACCAGCGGGGCACCGTCGGCGGCGGCCAGCGCCGGCAGCGCGACCCGCCACGGCGCGGCGACGCTGCCGCTGCCGGTCACCTCCGGGGTGGCGCTGCCCGCCAGCCGGGCCACG
>NZ_JAPDPH010000145.1 GCF_026013475.1 Micromonospora yasonensis
CACGTCGCCCCGCTGGTCGCCGCCCTGCGCCCGCGATCCGGCGGTGGCCTGGTCGCCGCTGTCGGGCGGGGCTTCGCACTGCTGCGAGACGACTCGGTGCAGCTGCTGCCCGAGATCTGGTCGGACCCGGCGGTCCGGATGAACGACGGCGCGTGCGATCCGCTCGGGCGCTTCTACTGCGGCTCGATGGCGTACGACGCCGCGCCGGGGCGCGCCGCGCTGCACCGGCTCAGCCCCGGCGGCGCGGTCGAGACCGTGCTCACCGGGCTCACCGTGTCCAACGGCCTGGCCTGGACCCGCGACGGTGGGACCGCCTGGTATGTCGACTCGGCCACGCACCGGATCGACGCCTTCGCGTTCGACCTGGCGACCGGCGAGCTGCACGACCGACGGCCGGTGGTGGCGGTGCCACCCGGCCTGGGCACGCCGGACGGGCTGTGCCTCGACGCCGAGGGCGCGGTCTGGGTCGCCCTGTGGGACGGGGGCGCCATCCACCGGTACACCCCGGACGGCCGGCTCACCACCGTGGTGGAGTTGCCGGTACGGCGCCCGACCGCATGCGCCTTCGGCGGCCCCGACCACGCCGACCTGTACATCACCACCTCCCGCCACGGCCTGTCGACCGACGACCGTTCTCCGGCGGGGGCACTGTTCCGGATCCGCCCCGAGGTGCCGGGGTTCCCCGACCACACCTTCGTGGGCTGACCGCCTCGGGCTGCCACCCGCTCGGCGGCTCCTCCTCCCGCCCGGGTGGGAGGAGGAGCCGCCGGGCGCCCGCGCGTCAGGCGACGTGCAGGTTGAGGTGGGCCAGCCGGCGGCCGTCGGCGGCCTTCATCACGAGGACGTAGGTGCCGGGCGCGCCGGCCGGGGTCGCCAGCACGGTGTGGATCCGATTCTGGTCGTCCGTCCTGAACTCCAGGTCCCGCTCGGTGCCGTCCGGTGCCACCTGCACCACGCTGGTGACGAGGCCCGCCGCCGGCGCGTCCGCCTGGTCGACCAGGGCGAACCGCACCGGCAACGCGCGGCCAGTCGTCACCGGCCCCGCCGTCGTCAGATCGACGACCTTGACCCCCCATTCGGGCGCCCCGGCGTCCGAGACGACGTAGTCCAGTCCGGCCCGGATCGGGAACCCGATCGCCCCGGTGACCGGGTTCTTCGTGAAGGCGACGTCGGCTCCGGTGGAGTCACGGACCACGATGTCGTCCGCCGACCACGAGGTGTTCTTGGCGGTGATCCGGCTCCGGGTGGTTCCGTCGCTCGCGGTGTAGGAGAGCGTGGCGCCCGGGGTGGCGACCGGGTAGACGCTGGCGCGTACCTCGCCGGCGGCGACGTTGTCGCCCGGGTCCCGGGCTCCGGGGTCGTGAACGAGGATGCCCGTGCCGCCGACGAAGGCCGGGATCTTGCCGAACGGCTGCGCGTAACCGGTCAGGGTGGTCGGGCCGGAGAACCGCTTGCCGGTCTCGATGTCCAACCACTCGCCGGCCGGCAGGTAGACGTCGCGGGCCATCGCCGTGTCCGTGTCGCTTCCGTACAGCGGGGCGACGAGCAGTGAGGGGCCGAGCATCCACTCGTACTGCTTGCGGGCCGCCGACGCCAGGTCCCGGACCCGGGGATCGTCGGGGAACGCCACCGGGAGGGGTGTGGCCGTCGACGGGAAGCCGGTCTCGTACGCGCTGACGGCCGCCGAGTAGATGTAGGGCTGGTACTCCGCGTGCCACTGTGCGGCCTTCAGGGCCGCCGCCACCAGGACGGGGTCGTTCATCCGCCACGGCTCGTTGCCGAAGGACATGGCCGGCGACATGGCGGCCATCATCGCGTTGCGGGTCAGGTACCGCTGCTTGGCGGTGTTCGTCTCCAGGTCACCGATGATGCGACCGCCGACGATGTCCGGATAGAAGTTGGGTTGACCGCTGGCCGCGTAGGCGAGCCCGTTCACCACCGTGCGGTCGCGGTCGCCCGGCCCCTGGTTGTAGTCGGTGTCGTTGATCCGCAGGATGGAGCCCGACACCGAGAACGCGCTGTTGCGCACCATCATGAGTGCGCCGTCGCCGTCGAGGCCCTCGTTGACCGGGTTCACCAGGGCGTTGTCGACGTACCGGTTCGCCGTGGCGTCGAACATGTGGTCTTCCTTGTAGCCGTCGGCTCCCCACTCCCGGCTGCGGGCCACGAACCACCGGACGGCCGCCTCGTTGTCCGGGTCGATCAGGTACATGGCCGTGTTGGGGAACGAGACCGGCTTGAACACTCGCGGCTTGCCGTTCGCGTCCTTGATGAAGTAGCCGCGTTCGATGCCCACGGCGGTGCCGTCGCCGTCGAGGGCCGGGTCGTAGGTGCCGCCGTCGGCGGGCAGCGCCCGGAAGGACTGACGCGCGCCCAGCAGCAGGCTGATCCCGTGGTCGTGGAAGAACTTCTTGTACGCGTCGGGGTCCGGGTACTTGGCGCCCCACAGGCCGAAGCTGGAGGTCGTGCCCTGGGCGCTGCCGGAACCGTACGGCCAGAACCCGGAGCCGGTCACGACCCAGCTGATCGGGAAGCCCTTGTCCAGGTAGGTCGTCACCGAGTCGACGATCGTCCGCTGGTTGGTGTGGTAACCGAGGGCGCCGTAGGACTCGTAGCCGACGCCAAAGAGCGGGTAGTCGGGCTTCGCGTCGGCGTAGCCGGCGCCTCGACGGACCTCGGCGTAGCGCCGGTAGATCGTCGGCATGTCCCCGAAGAAATAGTGCAGCCCCGACATGGCCGGGCCGTTGACCCCGAGCAGGGTCGCCGCGTCGTCGACCTCGACCGCCAACCGCCCGTTCGACAGCGCGACCTGAGCGAGCTTCCGCCCGGGAAACACGGTGAACGTGGAGACGAACCGCTGGTTCGTCGTGCCCGCACTGTTCTGCGCGTAGTAGTCGAGGTTCTTGATGCCGTAGACGTTCAGGTCGGTCCGGTATCCGCCGAGGTCGCCCAGGCCGTAGGCGGGGTTCATGCCGCCCGCGAGCCGGGCCCGGACACTGCCGGCGTCGGCATCGGCGGCGGTGACCCGCAGGTTCACGGAGTGGTCCGCCGGCACCACGGCGACGTCCGCGGTGCGTCCGTTGGAGAAGGTCACGGAGAACCGCACGCCCGAGCCGTCCGCGCCGGTGACGGTCGCCGCGACGGCGTCGCAGGCCGATCCGTCCGCCCCGGCCAGTTGCAGACCGGCCTCGGGGTGCGGGGCGGCGGCGCGCGCGCCGTCGACGTCGAAGCCGTAACGGAAGCCCCGCCGGTCGACCGACATCGCCCAGCCGTCCCCGGCCACCGAGACCATGGTTCCCTGCTGCGTCAGTCGGTAGCCGGGGAACCGCTGCTCCGACGCGTCGACGTCCGGTGCCCGGGTGTCGTCGGTGCCGCAGTCGGCGGTCGGTCCGCCGCCGTCGCCGCCCACCTCGACCAGCCGAACGGCGTTGGCCCGGGTGATGACGTTGAGGTTCGGTGTGGTTGCCGCCGGGCCTGCGGTGGCGGTGACCGTCAGGGTGAAGGTCTGGCCCCGGTCGAGGTAGGTGGACCCGATGGTGCGCCAGGCGTTGCCCCCGGTGGCCTGGTTGACCACGGTGGGCGTGTCCGGCCCGCCGGTCCAGGCGTACTCCGCCTTGGCGTTGTCGACGCTGGCCGCGTAGTAGACGGCGAGGTCGTACCGGGCGGAGGCGGGCGCCACGACGGTCCAGGTGGCCGTCGAGCCGGGTGTACGGCTGTAGCGGGACAGCGAGCCGCCGTATCCCGGATCGCGGGCGTTCGCCCAGGTTCCGGTCTCGGTGTAGGCACCGGGAGTGGACGGGGTGACGATCAGCGTCTCGGCGGCCGCGGCCGCGGCCGGGTCGGGCGGCGCGGCGACGGTCGCCAGCGGCGCCAGCAGCGCCGTGACGAGGGCGAGCAGGGTTCTGGATCTGGGACGAGCAGCCATCAACTGCACTCCATCCTGAAGCAGCGTCCGGGTGAGGTCAGACAGCTGGTGAGAGAGGGGGCCGTTCGGGCCACGGGGCGGAGCCGGCCGCGGCCAGGAAGGCCCGCGCCCGGCGGCGCAGCGCTGCCCAGTCGTTGGCGGCGATGTCCGTGGCGTTGACCAGGGAACCGCCCACCCCGACGGCGACCGCCCCCGCCGCGGCCCAGCCGTGCACCGACTCGGCGCTCACGCCCCCGGTGGGCACCAGCGGTACGTCCGGCAGCGGGGCGCACAGCTCGCGCAGGTACGCCGGGCCGCCGAGGCTGGCGGGGAAGAGCTTGACGAGGCTGGCGCCGGCCGACCAGGCGAGGTCGACCTCGGTCGGGGTGAGCGCGCCGCAGACGACGGGCAGGCCCGCCTCGGCGGCTTGGGTGAGCACCTCGGCGCGCGTGGTCGGCGTGACCAGGAACTGGGCGCCGGCGTCGCGCGCCCGCGTCACGTCCGCCGCGGTGCGTACGCTGCCGGCGCCGACGGCGCACGAGTCGTCGAGTTCGGCGCGCAGCGCCGCGACTGCGTCGAGCGCCCGCGGTGTGGTGAGGGTGACCTCGAGGGCGGGCAGCCCCGCGGTGGCCAGTTCCCGGGCGGTGCGGAGCACCGCGTCGGGGGCGGGCAACCGCACGATGGCGATCACCCGCGCCCCGCGCAGGGCGGTCACTTCGCCAGCGCCTGCATCTGCTCCCGCGCAGTGGTCAGGGCGTCCTTCGGCGACGCCTTGCCGACCAGCGCGGCCTGCACCTGGGTCGCGAGCGCCTGCTCGATCTGGGCGAACTGGGGGTAGGCCCAGAACGGGTCGGGCTCGGCGTTGGCGCCGATGGCGGTGGTGAAGGCGGTGACGAACGTGTCGGCCTGGACCTCGCCGGCGGCCAGGCCGGTGGTGGTGGCGGGCGGCAGGCCGGCCTTGGCGAACCACTCGCCGGTGTACTTAGGGTCGCTGGTGACGGTGGCGGCGAATTTCGCGGCGGCCGCCGCGCCGTTGCCCTGAACGACGGCGATGGCGTGGCCCCAGGCCAGGTTGCGGGGCTTGTCCCCGGCCGTACGGACCGGGCGGGCGATGGGCTGCAGTTTGTCCCCGAGCTGCTTGTCGGCTGCGGCCTTGGTGACGGCGCCGCGGCCGGCGACGGCGTCCTCGTAGAACCCGACCTTCCCCTGGGCGAAGAGGGCCCGGGCGTCGAACCGGTTCACGTCGGGCGCGATGAGTTTCTCGTCGTAGAGCTTCTTGTACCAGGTGAGCGCCGCGATGCTGGCGTCGTCGCCGACGACGATCTTCCCGTCCTGCACCACCGGCGAGCCGAAGGCCCACATCCAGGCGATGAAGTCCTTGAGCTGGTCCACCTTCGTCATGGCGGCCCAGGGCACGACGCCGCCGCCGAGGCCCTTGAGGGCCCGCAACGCCTGCTCGAATTCGTCGATCGTCTTGGGCGCGGCGGTGACACCGGCCTTGGTGAGCATTTCGGAGTTGCCGATCAGGCCGATCCCGGCGGTGGTCCAGGGCAGGCCGTACTGGGTGCCCTTGACCTTGGCCATGCCGAGCGCGGCCTCGGTGTAGCCGCCGCCGGCCTGCGCGCCGAGGTCGACCAGCTTGCCGGTGGCGGCCAGCGTGGCCAGCCAGGCGACGTCGACCTGCACGGCGCCGGTGAGCGTGCCGCCGCGGAGCTGCAACAGCACCTGGTTGAGGTAGTCGTTGTACGGGTACGACGCGGTAGTGATCTTCGCGCCGTTCGCCCCGGCGTAGGTGTCGAGCATCGCCTGGAGCGAGTCCTTGGTGGACGCCTCGTTCAGCGACCACCCGGTGAACGCGAAGTCCTTGGTGCCGTCGTCGCTCGCCGCGCCGGAGCCACCGGCCGAGCCGGTGGACGGGGCGCAGGCGGACAGGGCGCCGGCGGCGAGCAGGGCACCGCTGCCGGCGCCGAGCAGTTGGAGCAGGTTCCGGCGGGACAGGTGGGCGGTGCGGAGACTAGGTCGCGTTGACATCTGGAATCCCCTGTCGACTGTGTGGTGGTTCCCGGCCGACGGCCGGGCGGTGGTGAGTCAGCCCTTCACGGCGCCGCTGGTCAGGCCGGCGACGAGGTAGCGCTGGAGCACGATGAAGCCGATGACGACGGGCAGCGACACGACGAGCGACGCGGCCATGAGGTCGGGCCAGGCGGCCTGGAACTCGCCGAGGTAGGTGTTGACCAGCCCCGGTGGCAGCGTCTGCTTCTCGGGCCGGGCGAGGGTGAGCGCGAAGATGAAGTCGTTCCAGCCGCGGATGAACGCGAAGAGCCCCGTGGCGACGAGGCCGGGCAGGCTCACCGGCAGCAGGATGCGGTGGATGATGGCGCCCTGACCGGCACCGTCCACCTTGGCTGCCTCGATCAGCTCGTCGGGGATGGTGTCGAAGAACCCCTTGAGCATCCAGACGCACAGCGGGAGGGTGAACGTGGTGAACGACAGGACCAGTGCGAGGTAGGTGTTGAGCAGCCCGTAGGCGCTGAAGCCGCCGCCGAGGCGGTCCGGGTCACACTCGACGCCTGAGCGCCCGCACCGCGAGCGGGGCGAAGACGGCGAGGATACCGGCCGCCCAGAGCAGCGACTGCCCGACCGGGCCGGCGACCGGACCGGAGACCAGCAGACCGCGCAGCGCGTCGGCGAGGATGGTGACCGGGTTGACCTCGACCCAGCGCTGCAGCCAGGACGGCATGGTCTCGGTCGGCACGAACGCGTTGCTGGTGAAGGTGAGCGGGAAGATCACCATGAAGCCGAAGATCTGCACCTTGTCCGGCTCGCTCACCAGGACACCGACCAGCACCGAGATCCACGACGCGGCCAGCGAGAAGGCGAGCAGCAGGGCGAACGCGCCGACCAGCCCGGGCAGGCCGGCACCGAGCCGGAAGCCGA
Organism: Micromonospora yasonensis; assembly: GCF_026013475.1. GTDB lineage: Bacteria > Actinomycetota > Actinomycetes > Mycobacteriales > Micromonosporaceae > Micromonospora > Micromonospora yasonensis. The sequence continues at coordinate 6,842 of NZ_JAPDPH010000145.1, forward strand.
GGATCATGCCGATCCCCAGCAGCAGCACCAGGGACCAGGCCTGCTTCACCGTGTCGGCGACGATCCGCCCGGCCAGTGGCGCCCAGCGGGCGACGGGCAGCGCGCGCAGGCGGTCGAAGACCCCCTTGGTGAGGTCCTGGTTCAGCCCGAACCCGGTGGTCATGGTGGCGAAGAAGGCGTTCTGCACGATGATCCCGGGCAACGCGAACTTCAGGTAGTCACCCGGGGAGCCCGAGATCGCGCCGCCGAAGACGTACGTGAAGAGCAGCACGAACATCACCGGCTGGATGCTCAGGTCGAGCAGCTCCATCGGGTTGTGCTTGATCTGCACCAGGCTGCGCCAGGCCAGCGTGAGGGTGTGCCGCAGCCCGGCGGCGAGACTGGGCCGGCGGGCCGGTGCCGGCGGGGCCCCGGTGAGGGTGGCGGCGGTCATGCGGGGATCCTTTCCAGGTCGGCGTCGGCGGCGACGTCCTGCTCGGCGCGGTGGCCGGTGAGGGAGAGGAAGACCTCGTCCAGGCTGGAGCCGCGCAGAGCCAGCTCAGCCACGGTCACCTCGGCCGCGTCGAGCCGACGGACCACGGCGGGCAGCGCCCTCGGGTCGTTGACCGGCACCGAGACGGTGTGCTGTGCGATCTCGGGGGCCGCCCCGGTGACCTCGGCCGCGATGGCGGCCACGGTCGGCAGGTCGGCCGGGTCGGTCGGCCGGACGGCGAGCACCTGCCCGCCGGTGCGGGTCTTCAGCTCCTCCGGGGTGCCCTGGGCGATGACCCGGCCGTGGTCGACCACGGCGATCTCGCCGGCGAGCTGGTCGGCCTCCTCCAGGTACTGCGTGGTCAGCAGCACGGTCACCCCGTCGGCGACCAAGCCGCGGACGATGTCCCAGAGCTCGTTGCGGCTGCGCGGGTCGAGCCCGGTGGTCGGCTCGTCGAGGAAGAGCACCTGCGGCCGGCCGACCAGGCTGGCGGCCAGGTCGAGGCGGCGGCGCATGCCGCCGGAGTAGGTCTTGGCGGCCCGCTCGGCGGCGTCGGAGAGCTGGAAGTCGGCGAGCAGCTGCCGGGCGCGGCCTCGGGCGTCGGCCCGGGACAGCCCGAGCAGCCGGCCGATGAGCAGCAGGTTCTCGGTGCCGGTGAGGTTCTCGTCGACCGAGGCGTACTGGCCGGTGAGGCCGATCAGCTGGCGCACCCGGTGGGCGTCGCGGCGGACGTCGTACCCGCCGACGGTGGCGTGCCCCTCGTCGGCCGCGAGCAGGGTGGCCAGCACCCGGACCGCGGTCGTCTTGCCCGCCCCGTTCGGCCCGAGCAGCCCGAACACCGCCCCGGTGGGGACGGCCAGGTCCACGCCGGCCAGGGCGGTGGTCGCGCCGAAGCGGCGGACCAGGCCCTCCGCACGGATCGCGTATGTCATCGGAACTCCCGTCGTTCTCGCTGGTCACCCCACCTTGAGCGACGGCGCTGACGTTACGGCGACGGGCGCTGACATTCCGCTGATTTTGCTGTTGACAGAAAAGCCGTGACCGCCGTCGCCGGTCACCCCGCGCGCGGCGGTCGCAGGCGGCGTGGTCAGGCCAGGTTCGACGAGCGGGGGTACGCGTCGGCCGGATCGGTCAGCACATTGACCAGGTACGGCACGCCGGCGTCGAAGGCGCGGGCCAGGGCCGGCCCGAGGTCGGTGGCCTTCTCCACCGTCTCGCCCGCCCCGCCGAGCGCCTCGACCACCTTGTCGTAGCGCAGGCCGGGCTGGAGGTCGGCGGCCACGTCGTAGCCGTACATGGCCCGCATCGGGTGCTTCTCCAGGCCCCAGATGCCGTTGTTGCCGACCACGATCACCACCGGGAGCTGCTGGCGGACCAGGGACTCCACGTCCATCAGCGAGAAGCCGGCCGCGCCGTCGCCCATCAGCACGCAGATCTGCCGGTCGGGGTGGCTGACCCGGGCCCCCATCGCGTAGCCCATGCCGGTGCCGAGGCAGCCGTACGGGCCTGGGTCGAGCCAGGTGCCGGGCTGCGCCGGCTCCAGGTACCTGCCGGCGTACGAGACGAAGTCGCCGCCGTCGCCGATGGTGATCGCGTCGGCGGCGAGCACCTTGCGCAGCTCGCCGTAGACCCGGGCCGGGCGGATCGGGTCGGTCTCGGCGGCCATCTCCTCGGCGTCGCGGGCCTTCGCGGCGTCCTCGGCGGTACGCAGCTCGGCGATCCAGTCGGCGTGGTCGGCCCGGTCGCCGGGGTGCTCGGCGAACGCGGTGAGGATCAGGCGCAGGTCGCCGGCGGGGCTGGCGGCCGGCTGGACGTGCCCGGCGCGCTGGCTGGGCGCGTCGACGACGTGCACGACCGTGGCGTCGCCGAAGTCGCCGAAGGCGAGCCGGAAGTCGAGCGGGGTGCCGACCACCACGACCACGTCGGCGCCCTTGAGGGCGACCCGGCGGGCCTTGGCGAAGGCGAGCGGGTGTTCGGGCGGCAGCGCCCCGCGGCCCATGCCGTTGGTGAAGACCGGCACCTGGAGGGACTCGGCGGCGGCGCGCAGGGCGTCGACCGCGTCGCCCGCGTACACGTCGGAGCCGGCGATGATCACCGGCCGGGACGCGCCGGCGATCAGGCCGGCGGCCTTCGCGACCTCGTCCGGGTCGGCCTCGAGCGGGGCGGGCGGGGTGACCGCCGGTAGGTCGGCGTCGCCGACGGAGAAGACCGCCTCCAGGGGAAAGTCGAGGAAGGCCGGGCCGCGGTGCGGGGTGAGCGCCGCGGTGAGGGCGGCGGTGACCGCGCGCGGGATGTCGTCGGCGCTGAACACCGTCTCGGCGTGCTTGGTGACCGGAGCCACCAGGGGCAGGTGGTCCATCTCCTGGAGGCTGCCGGAGCCCCAGCGGAACTGCGGGGCCCGCCCGCCGAGCACCAGCACCGGCGAGGCGTTGAAGAAGGCGCTGGTCAGACCGGAGACGCCGTTGGTGACGCCGGGGCCGGCGGTGAGCACGGCCAGGCCGGGGCGGCGCTGGAGCTTGGCCACCGCCTCGGCGGCGAAGACGGCGGACTGCTCGTGCCGGACGTCGTAGAGCGGGAAGCCGGCCTTGTGCGCGGCGTCGTAGAGCGGGAAGACGTGCCCGCCGGAGAGGGTGAACATCTCCCGTACGCCGTGCGCGCGCAGCGCCGCCAGCGCCAGTTCGCCGCCGTGCCCCTCGACTCGTTCCGTCATCGCCGCTCCCCTTGGTTGCCGGACCGGAGTCACACGCTACTGGCCGGTAGGCCAGATGTGAACCACTCTCGGGCCGGCGCCGGGTGGGCCGCCGACCCGGGAGCGCGGCTCAGCGGCCGGTGAAGCCCGGCTTGCGCTTCTCGACGAACGCGGCCATGCCCTCGCGCCGGTCGTCCGTGGCGAACAGCGCCGCGAAGAGCTGGCTCTCCCAGGCCAGACCGGAGTTGAGGTCCATGTCCAGGCCACCGTCGACGGCCGCCTTGGCTGCCCGCAGGGCCTGCACCGGGCCGGTCAGGAACGGCTTCACGTAGGCGACCGCGGCGTCGTAGACCTCGGCGGCCGGGACCACCTGGTCGGCCAGGCCGATCCGCAGCGCCTCCGCCGCGTCGATCATCCGGCCGGTCATGATCAGATCCTTGGCCCGGGCCGGGCCGACCAGGCGGGCCAGCCGCTGGGTGCCACCGGCACCGGGGATGATGCCGAGCTTGATCTCCGGCTGGCCGAGCTTGGCGTCCTCGGCCACGATCCGCCAGTCACACGCGAGGGCCAGCTCGCAGCCGCCGCCGAGGGCGTACCCGGTGATGGCGGCGACCACCGGCTTGGGGATCCGGGCGATCGCGCCGAGCGCGCTGGACAGATCGGCGGCCCGTTCGGCCATGTCCACGTAGGACATGTCGGCCATCTCCTTGATGTCCGCGCCGGCTGCGAAGACCTTCTCCCCGCCGTACACGATGACCGCACGGACCTCGGCGTCGGCGGTGGCCGCCGCGGCGGCGGCGCGCAACTCCTCCTGCACCTGGGTGTTGAGCGCGTTCATCGGCGGCCGCTCCAGCCGGATGGTGCCGATGCCGTCCTTCACTTCCAGCCTGACGAACTCGCCCACGCTGCCCTCACTTCCTCGTCGAAGTCGCGTGCCAACCTTACGGCTCGGCTCGTTGGGGTAGACAGTGTGGCATCCGCCCCGACACCCGGAGTGAGGCCATGATCACCTACTACGACGACCGGTCGGTGCAGGTCACCTCCACCGCCCTGCGGGTGGACGGGCGCACGTACCCGCTCGCCGAACTGGGCATGGTCTGGCACCGGCGGGGCAGCCGCTCCTGGCGGGTGCTCGCCGGCCGGGGCGCGATCGGCGCGGCCCTGGCCGGGCCGTTGGTGGCCGCCGGGCTCGGCCTCGCGCTCGCGCTCTGGCTGCACCGCTCCCCCACCGTCACGGTCGCCATCGTCGGCGTGTCCGTGCTGGTCGGCCTCGGCGTCGGGCCGCTCGCCGACGTGCTCTTCGAGCACCTCGACCGGTCGTACGCCCGGGGCAGCCGGCAGTTGGAGATGTGGGCGCGCTGGCGCGGCCAGCCGGTACGGCTGCTGCGCACCGGGGACGCGCTGCGCTTCGGGCAGATCTACCGGGCCGTGCAGCGGGCGATGGAGACCGCACCGCCGGTGCGACGTCAGAACGTGATCGGCTCGTCCGGCAGCAGCCCCAGGCCGCGCAGCAGGCCGTAGGTGTCCTGCTCGCCCCAGAACTGCACGATCCGCCCGCCGGCCAGCCGGTACATCTTGCAGGCACTCTGCACCGTGGTGGCCCCGGTCGCGTCGCGCCGGTAGGTCTGCGCCATCGAGACCACCACCCGGTCCTCGGCCGCGAAGATCTCCAGGATCTCCTGGTCGAGCACAGTGAGCCCGGGCGAGGAAACGGCCCCCTCCGGATAGCGCCGTCCGCGCACCGCCGTGCCGGACCCGTAGATCTCCACGTCCTCGGCGACCACCTCGGCCAGCTCGGCCAGGTCCTGGGTGACGAAGGTCCGCAGGTACCGCCGGACCACCTGGACGTTGCGCTCCTGCTCGGTCATGGCCGTCTCGGCCCCGCTCCGGTCCGCCATGCCCGCGACGCTACCCGCGCGGCACCCTGTGCGCCGCCCCGAGACGGCATCGCGCTAGCGACATTCGGGGGGCCGGCCGGGGAGGGTGATGTCGCAAACGACTCAGCTCGAAAGGCGGTGGAAACACTCCCGCTCCCCACCGGAGGGCGAGGCCGAACGGCCGCCGTCGCGCGGGCCCGGCGACACCGGTCGGGCTTGAGTCCGGGTGGTTAAGCTGAATGATGACGCTCTATTACCGGGACGACGCGGTGCAGGTCACCTCGGAGGCCATCCATGCTGGCGGGCACGTCGTCAGGCTCGCCGACGTCACGTACGTCTGGCACGCGCGCGGCGCGACCACGCTGGCCGTTCGCGGGCGGGTCCTCGGCCGGGGCGTACTGGTCCTGCTCCTCTCGCTGCCACCGCTGGTGGCCCTGGTCTGCGTGCTCTCACTGGCCTGGGCGGCGCAGGACCGGGGCAACTGGAAGCTGGCGCTCATCATCCTCGGCGCCTTCGTGGCGGTCGGGCTGGCCCTGACCCCGTTCCTGGAACTGCCGCTCGGCTGGCTGGACCGTTCCTACGAGCGGGGCAGCCGGGTGCACGAGCTGTGGGTGCAGCACCACGGGCGGGAGGTGATGCTGCTACGCACGCCCGACGCCCTGCGGTTCGGGCAGATCTACCGGGCCGTGCAGCGGGCCGTCGAGAAGCAGGACCGGTGAGCATCGCCGCTGGCGGCGGTCCGTGAGGTCGCGGTGATCAGCACCGCTGCCACTGCGGCGATCAACACGGCCAGCGAGGTCGCCGCGGCCGCCGCCGTGGTGGTCGGGGAGGCCGACGCGGTGGCCGGCCGGGCCGCCGGCACCGTGGTCGTCGCCGAACGGGCGGCCGGCACCGCAGCCGAGTTGCTGGCGGCGTACGAGCCGACGCTGCGCCGGGCCGCGCCGATGGCGGCCCGGTTCGTCGAGCAGCTCAGCCAGGAGGAGATCACCGCCGCGATCCGGCTGGTCGACGAGCTGCCGAAGCTCAAGGAGCACCTGACCTCGGACGTGCTGCCCATCCTGGCCACCCTGGACCGGGTCGGCCCGGACCTGCACGACCTGCTCGCGGTCACCCGGGATCTCAAGCTGGCCGTCGCCGGCATCCCCGGCCTCGGCATGCTTCGCCGCCGGGGCGAGCGGCTCGCCGACGACCCGGGCGAGCAGGACGCCGCGGTGAACTGACCGGCTGGGTGGCCGGACCGGCTCAGCAGTCGCAGGACACCGCCGCCCGCGGCGCGGTCAGCTCGTCCACCGGACGACGGGCCGTACCGGCCGGGGTGACCACCGGCAGCCCCTCCCGGGCCCAGTACTCGAAGCCGCCGATCATCTCCTTGACCGGCCAGCCGAGCCGGGCGAACTCCAGCGCGGCCCGGGTCGCCCCGTTGCAGCCCGGCCCCCAGCAGTACGTCACGACGGTCGACCCGGCCGGCACAAGCTCGGCCGCCCGGGTGGCGATCTCGGCGGTGGGCAGGTGCAGCGCGCCCGGCAGGTGGCCCTGCCGCCAGGCCGCGTCGCCCCGGGAGTCGACCACGACCAGCCCCGGCGTGCCCGCCTCGAGGGCGGCGTGCACGTCGCTGACGTCGGTCTCGAAGCTGAGTCGGGCGCGGAAGTGGGCGGCGGCGGCCGTCGGGTCGGCCGGCGGTACGGAGAACGTCATGCCCCGATCCTGGGCCGCGCGGGGCACCGGCGGGAGTGGCGTGATCGCCAGCCTTCGCTAACATCCCGCCATGGCTCCCGTCGACCGGACCGTGGCGGTACTCGCCTACCCGGGGATGTCGGTGTTCGAGACCGGCATCGTCACCGAGGTGTTCGGGCTGCCCCGGCCGGAGCTGGGCGTCGACTGGTACCGGCTCACCGTCTGCGCGGAGCGGCCCGGGCCGGTGCCGGTGGTCGGCGGCGCCGCCCTGCACACCCCGTACGGCCTGGCGGCGCTGGTCGAAGCGGGCACCGTGATCCTGCCCGGGGTGCCGGACGTGACCGCCGACCCGTCGCCGGACCTGGTGGCCGCGCTGCGCCGGGCGCACCACCGGGGCGCCCGGCTGATGTCGATCTGCTCCGGCGCGTTCGCCCTGGCCGGCGCGGGCCTGCTCGACGGACGACGGGCCACCACCCACTGGCGGTACGCGGACCTGCTGGCCCGCCGGCACCCGGCGGTCACCGTCGACCCGGACGTGCTCTACCTCGACGACGGGGACATCCTGACCAGCGCGGGCAGCGCCGCCGGGCTGGACCTCTGCGTACACGTGGTGCGCCGCGACTTCGGTGCGGCGGTGGCCAACGCGGTCGCCCGCCGGCTGGTTGTCCCTCCGCACCGGGACGGTGGGCAGGCCCAGTTCATCGAGGCACCGGTCGGCGTAGACCCGGACGACGACCGGATCGCGGCCAGCATGGCCTGGGCGGTACGGCACCTCGCCGAGCCGCTGACCGTGGCGGTGCTGGCCCGGCAGGCGCACCTGTCGACCCGCAGCTACCTGCGGCACTTCGCCCGGGCCACCGGCACCAGCCCGATCCGCTGGCTCATCGACCAGCGGGTCCGGGCCAGCCTGGCCCTGCTGGAGACGACCGACGCGCCGGTCGCGGAGATCGCGGCGGCGGTCGGCTTCGACAGTCCGGTCACCTACCGGCACCACTTCGGCCGGGCGATGCGGACCTCGCCGTCGACCTACCGGCGGGCGTTCCGGGCCGGTGCCGCCTGAGCCGGTCAGGCCGGGGTGTAGAGCTCGTCGATCTCGATCCGGCGGGGCAGCGCCACCGAGGCGCCGAGCCGGCGTACGCAGGCCGCCCCGGCCGCCGCCGCCCAGCGCACCGCGTCAACCAGCTCACGCCCCTCGCCCCAGGCCACGGCGAGGGCGGCGGTGAACGCGTCTCCGGCGGCGGTGGAGTCCACCACGTCGACCTTCACCGCCGGGACGTGCACCACCGTGCCGTCCCGGTCGACGTACCAGGCGCCGTCGGCGCCGAGGGTGAGCACCGCCCGGGGCACCCGCTCCAGCAGTGCCGTCGGCTCGTCCCGGCCCCGCCCGGTCAGCGCCTGCGCCTCGGTCTCGTTGACCACGAGCAGGTCCACCGCGGCGAGCAGTTCCGCCGGCACCGGCCGGGCCGGCGCTGCGTTGAGCACCACCCGGGTGCCGGCCGCCCGGGCCGCCACCGCCGCCTCGGTCACCGTTTCGACCGGCACCTCCAGCTGCGCGACCAGCACGTCCGCCTCGCGTACGGCGTGCAGCTCGCCCTCGGTGAGGCCGGTGAACGCGCTGTTGGCGCCGGGGGTGACCAGGATGGCGTTCTCCCCCGCCCCGCCGACCATGACCAGGGCGACGCCGGACGCGCCGTACACCACCCGGAGGTGGTCGGCGTTCACGCCGGCCGCGGTGATCCGGGCCTTGAGGGTGACGCCGAAGGCGTCCGAGCCGATCGCGCCGAGGAAGACGCAGGACGCGCCGGCGCGGACCGCGGCGATGGCCTGGTTGGCGCCCTTGCCGCCGGGCAGCATCACGAAGTCGCTGCCGAGCACGGTTTCCCCGCGACGGGGCAGCGCGGCGGCCGTGCCGACCAGGTCCATGTTGGCGCTGCCCACCACGGCGACCCGGGTCTGCTGCACGTGGTCCTCTCGACGGTCAGGCGGCGCGGGCGGTCCAGCGGTCGCCGGACCGCTCGACGATCAGGGGCAGGCCGAAGGTCTTCGACAGGTTGTCGGCGGTGAGCGTGTCGGCGAGCAGACCCTGGGCCACCACGCCGCCCTCGCGCAGCAGCAGCGCGTGGGTGAAGCCGGGCGGGATCTCCTCGACGTGGTGGGTGACCAGCACCATGGCCGGCGCGTCGGGGTCGTACGCCAGCTCGGCGAGCCGGGCGACCAGGTCCTCGCGCCCACCGAGGTCGAGCCCGGCGGCGGGCTCGTCGAGCAGGAGCAGCTCCGGGTCGGTCATCAGGGCCCGGGCGATCTGCACCCGCTTGCGCTCGCCCTCCGACAGCGTGCCGTACGCCCGCTCGGCGAGGTGGCCGATGCCGAGCTGGCCGAGCAACGCGTGGGCCCGGGCCTCGTCGCTGCGGTCGTAGCTCTCCCGCCAGCGGCCGACCACCGCCCAGGCGGCGGTGACGACGACGTCCGCCACCCGCTCGTCGGCGGGGATGCGCTCGGCGAGGGTCGCGGTAGACAGGCCGATCCTCATCCGCAGCTCGTTGACGTCGGTACGGCCGATCTGCTCGCCGAGGACGTGTGCGGTGCCGGTGGTCGGGTGCAGCCGGCCGCCGGCCAGGTTGAGCAGCGTGGTCTTGCCGGCGCCGTTCGGGCCGAGCACCACCCAGCGTTCGTCCAGCTCGACCCGCCAGTCGACGTCGTGCACCAGCGCGGTGCCGGAGCGCTTGACGCCCACTCCGTCGAGGCTGACCACCAGATCCAGGTCATCAGTCACCGGTCCATCCAACCACGCACCCCGCGCGCTGCCCCCCACGGGCGGCGTCGCCGCCATAGGGTGGGGCGCCGTGTCGTTGGTCACCACACCGGAAGGACGCCGCATGCCCGACCGTGCCGAGGAGCCGCGCGGATGAGCGCGGTCATTGAGATCGCGGGTCTCCGTAAGACGTTTCACACGCTGCGCCAGGGGCGGCGGGTCGCCGTCGACGGCTTCGACCTGTTGGTCGAGTCCGGGCAGGTGCACGGCTTCCTCGGGCCGAACGGCTCGGGCAAGACCACCACGCTGCGCGCCCTGCTCGGGCTGGTCGGGGCCGACGGCGGGCGGATGAGCGTGCTCGGTGCCGAGTCCCCCGACCGCCTGCCGGAGGTCGCCGGGCGGGTCGGCGCGATCGTGGAGAGCCCGCAGTTCTTCGCCAACTTCACCGGCCGGCGGACGCTGCGGCTGTTGGCGCTGGCCGGGGGCGTGCCCACCACCCGGGTCGACGAGGTGCTGGAGCTGGTCGGCCTGCGGGACCGGGGCGACGAGCGGGTCAAGGGCTACTCGCTGGGCATGAAGCAGCGGCTGGCGGTCGCGTCGGCGCTACTCAAGAGCCCGGAGCTGCTGATCCTCGACGAACCGGCGAACGGCTTGGACCCGGCCGGCATCCGGGAGATGCGGGACCTGATGGGGTCGCTCGCCGCGGCCGGGGTGACCGTGCTGCTCTCCAGCCACATCCTGGCCGAGATCCAGCTCATCTGCGACCACGTGACGATCATCAGCCGGGGCCGGCGGGTGGCGCACGGCCGGGTGGACGAGGTGCTCGCCGGTTTCGACCAGCACGAGTGGCGGGTCCGGGTGGCCGAGCCGGAACGCGCCGAGCAGCTGCTGGGTCAGGTCGGCGTGGCGGTCACCGCCCACCCCGACCACCTGGTGGTCGCCGGGGTCGCCGACCCGGAGCTGATCAGCCGCACGCTGGGCGAACAGGGCCTGTGGGTACGCGAGCTGGTCCCGCTCCGGCCGGACCTGGAGAGCGTCTTCCTGGAGCTGACCGGCGACGCCCCGCACCCGGCGCTGCCCCGGCAGGTGGACGGCGCGGAGGGGCCCGACATGGTGATCGATCTCGACGTGCGGGAGAGCCGGGAGGTGGACGCGTGAACCTGGTCCGTGCCGAGGTGGAGCGGCTGGCCGCCCGCCGGTTCGTGCAGCTGATGGTGGTGCTGCTGCTGGTCGCCTTCGCGGTGACCGTGGCGACCACGCTGGCCGGCTCGCACCGGCCGTCCGCCGAGGAGTTGAGCCGGGCCCGGGCACAGGCCGCCGAGGAGGTGGCCAGCCGCGAGGCGGACCACACCCGCTGCCTGCGGATCAAGGCCGGCGAGATCACCCCGGACGAGAACGACTACGTTCCCCGCGACTGCGCGGAACTCGACCCGGCCCTGCGCAAGGAGCCGATCACCGCGGCGAACTACCTGAGCGGGGTCTTCGTCTTCGCCCAGAAGGCCAAGCCACTGCTCTACTTCCTCGTCGCGTTCCTGGTGCTGTTCGGGTTCCTGGTCGGCGCCTCCTACATCGGGGCCGACCTCAACTCGGGCGGGGTGGTCAACCTGCT
>NZ_JAPDPH010000146.1 GCF_026013475.1 Micromonospora yasonensis
CGAGGCGGGCGGCGCGGGCGGCGCGCTTCTCCTCGAAGCGGGCGGCCTGGGTCCCCAGGGCGTCCAGGTGGACGGCGATCTGGTCGCGGGCGGCCTCACCGTCGGCGTCCAGCCCGGTCACCTCGAAGACGTTCCACTGGCGCAGCACCGGGACCACCACCTCGTCGCGGTGCTGGCGCAGGTCGTAGATGCCGGCCAGGGCGATGGCCACCGACTTGCGGGCGAAACCCTCGATGCCGACGCCTGGCATCTGGAAGTCGGCCAGCACGTCGGCGACCGCCCGCATGGCCTGGCTCGGGGCCAACTCGAACGCCGCGCCGAGCAGGTTGCGGTAGAAGACCATGTGCAGATTCTCGTCGGCGGCCACCCGGGCCAGCAGCGCCTGGCAGGTGGGGTCCCCGGTGGCCCGGCCGGTGTTGCGGTGCGAGATCCGGGTGGCCAATTCCTGGAACGAGACGTACGCCAGCGAGTGCAGCACCTCGTCGTCGTGCGTGTTGACGTACCCGTTCGACATGTGCACCATCCGGGCCCGCTCCAGCGCCACCGGGTCGACCGCCCGGGTCACCGTCAGGTAGTCGCGGATGGCGGTACCGTGCCGCCCCTCCTCGGCGGTCCACCGGTGCACCCAGGTGCCCCACGCCCCGTCCCGCCCGAACAGCGTGGCGATCTCGTGGTGGTACGAGGGCAGGTTGTCCTCGGTGAGCAGGTTGACGATCAGCGCGGTCCGGGCCACCTCGGGCAGCCCGCTGTCCGCCTCCGACCAGGGCTCGCCGCCGAGCGGACCGGCGAAGGTCCGCCCCTCGCTCCACGGCACGTACTCGTGCGGGAACCACTCCTTGGCCAGCGACAGGTGCCGGTCGAGGTTGTTCTCGACGACGGGTTCGAGCTCGAGGAGCAGGGCGGTCTGGCTGAGCACGGTCACGACGATCTCCCTACGGTGGCGTAACTTACGCCACCGTAGGTCCAATCGTCGTCAGGCGCCAGCCAGGCCGACCAGCGGCTTCAGGTCCGCCCGCGGTGGGGTCCACTCGCCCGCCGCGGCGGCCACCTGCTCGCCCGAGCGGATGTCCTTCACCGCGTCGCCCTCGGCACCGGGGAACCACACGTACGGGATGCCGCGCCGCTCGGCGTATCGGATCTGCTTGCCGAACTTGGCCGCGCTCGGCGACACCTCGGTCGGGATGCCCCGCGAGCGCAGCGCCTCGGCGACCGCGTTGCTGGCCGCCCGCTCCTCCTCGTTGGTCACCGCGACCAGGACACAGGTCGGCACGTCCCGGGAGACCGACAGCGCGCCCGCGCCGAAGAGCAGGCCGAGCAGCCGGGTCACCCCGATCGAGATGCCGACGCCCGGGAAACGGACGTTGCCCGAGCTGGCCAGGTTGTCGTACCGGCCGCCGGAGCAGATCGAGCCGAACCGCTCGTAGCCGATCATCTGCGTCTCGTAGACGGTGCCGGTGTAGTAGTCCAGGCCCCGGGCGATACGCAGGTCGGCGACGCAGAGGCCGGGCGAGTGCGCGGCGGCGGTCTCCACCACCGCGCTCAGCTCGGCGATGCCCTCGTCGAGCAGCGGGTCGCTGACCCCGAGGGCGCGCACCGCGTCGGCGAAGGAGGCGTCCGGCGCGGAGATCTCCGCCAGCGCCAGGCACGCCTTGGCCTGCGCCTCGCTCGCCCCTGCGGTCTCCGCGAGCAGCTCGGCCACCCGCGCCGGGCCGATCTTGTCGAGCTTGTCCACCGCGCGCAGCGCCGCCTCCGGGTCGGTGAGCCCGATGCCCCGGTAGAAGCCCTCGCAGATCTTCCGGTTGTTGACCTGGATGCGGACCGGCGGGATCGGCAGCGACCGCAGCGCGTCGCCGATCACCAGCGGCATCTCCGCCTCGTAGTGCGCCGGCAGGGTGTCCCGGTCGACGATGTCGATGTCGGCCTGGAGGAACTCGCGGTAGCGCCCCTCCTGCGGGCGCTCCCCCCGCCACACCTTCTGGATCTGGTAGCGGCGGAACGGGAACTGCAGCTTGCCGGCGTTCTCCAGCACGTACCGGGCGAACGGCACGGTCAGGTCGAAGTGCAGGCCGAGCGCGTCGTCACCGGCCGGATCGAGGTCGGCCTGCAACCGGCGCAGCACGTAGACCTCCTTGGAGGTCTCCCCCTTGCGCAGCAACTGGTCGAGCGGCTCGACCGAGCGGGTTTCGAGGGGGGCGAAGCCGTACAGCTCGAAGGTGCCGCGGATCCGGTCGAGCACGAACTGCTCGATCATCCGCTGGGCGGGCGTCCACTCCGGGAAGCCGGAAATGGGCGTGGGCTTGCTCATGACGTACTCCTTGGATGCCGCGCGGACCGCGGGTGAGTCGTGGGCCGCGGCGGCTACAGACCGCGGGTGGGCGCGGCCGGGCGCGCGCCGCCGGTCCCCGCCACCTCGATGAGGTACGGGTTGGTCGCGCGCTCGCGGCCGATGGTGGTCGCGGGGCCGTGGCCGGGCAGGACGACGGTGTCGTCGGCCAGCGGGAGGACCTTGTCCCGCAGGCTAGACAGCATCCGGGGCATGCTGCCGCCCGGCAGGTCGGTGCGGCCGATGGAACCGGCGAAGAGCACGTCCCCGGAGAGGCAGATCTGGTCGGCCTCCCAGGGCGAGCCGGCGCCGGGCATCCGGAACAGCACCGACCCGCCGGTATGGCCGGGGGCGTGGTCGACGGTGATCTCCAGGCCGGCGAGGGACAGCGTCGCGCCGTCGGTCAGCTCGGCCACGTCGTCCGGCTCGGTGTACGGCAGCCGCCCACCGAAGAGCTGGGTGAGGTCCGTCGAGAGCGCCTTGGCCGGGTCGGCCAGCAGCTCCCGGTCGTCCGGGTGGATGTACGCGGGGATGCCGCGCGCGCCGCAGACCGGGGCCACGGAGAAGGTGTGGTCGAGGTGTCCGTGGGTGAGCAGCACGGCGGCCGGGTGCAGGCGGTGCTCGGCGAGCACGGCGTCGAGCCGGTCGAGGACCCCGATGCCGGGGTCGACCACCACGCACTGCTCCCCCGGCGCGGTCGCCACCGCGTAGCAGTTGGTGCCGAAGGCGTCCGCGGGAAAGCCCGCCACGAGCACGTCCGCTCCCCTTCCGTTCCGGTCGTCGTCCCACTCAGCAGCCTAGTCGCACCCGCCACGGCTTTCCGCCGGCCCACTGGTCACGCCGACCCCGGCAACCACAACGACAGGGTCCGATAAATCGCGGCCCGACCTCGAACACCACTTTCCCAGCCGGTAGCCGTACACTCTGGCGGGCGTGTGGCGTGGCGCACCTGCGCACCGACAGGCGGAGAACGCCTGGGCGCCGGCGAGGACCAGGGTAGAGGAAGGGGAGCACGGGTGGCTTCCAGCAGGGACCGGCAGCGCAAACTGGCGCGGGCAAAGCTCGACCGGCAACTTGCCCGGCGGGCGGCGGCCGCGAAACGCCGCCGGCAGATCCAGGCCGGCGTCGGCGCCGCCGTGGTGCTCGCGTTGATCGTCGTCGGTTCGGCGTGGGCGCTCGGCGCGTTCGACTCGAAGCCGAAGCCGAAGGCCGCCGAGGACGTCTGCGCCTGGACCCCGCAGGACGCCAACGCCAACACCAACCTCAAGGACGTCGGCACCCCGGCCACCACCGGCCTGCCGACCTCGGGCACCCGCGCGATGACGGTCACCACCAACCAGGGCGCCCCGATCACGGCTGAGCTCGACCTCGCCTCGGCCCCGTGCGCCGCGGCCAGCATCTCGTACCTGGCCGGCAAGTCGTTCTACGACAACACCAAGTGCCACGAGATCACCACCGAGGGCGCGCTGCGCTGCGGCGACCCGAGCGGCACCGGCATCGGCGGCCCGGCGTACTCGTTCTACGACGAGAACGTCCCCACGCCGGCCCCGAGCCCGTCCGCCTCGCCGGCCCCGGACCAGGCGCCGGCGTACCCGAAGGGCACGGTCGCCATGATCGCGAACCCGCCGGGCGCCAACAGCAGCCAGTTCCTGATCTTCTTCAAGGACTTCAACCCGGCCCAGCCGAAGTACCCGGTCATCGGCAAGGTCACCGGCGGCCTGGACGTGTTGGCGAAAATCGGCGCCCTCCCGACCGTGGACAATGGGAGCGGAGCCAAGGTCAAGCCGAAGACGGACGTGGTGATCCAGAGCCTCACCGTCGGCGAGGTGAACGCCGCCCCGGCCGCCAGCCCGAGCGCCGGCTGACCCGGCCCCGTCCGCCCCTGAGCAGCGGCGGCAGCGCCGCACCCGAGAACATCCGAAGGAGTGACCGTGACGTCCACCAGAGAGCGGCAGCGCGCGGCGGCGCGGGCCCGACTCGAGCGGGAGATGGCCGAGCGTGCCGGCAAGGCCCGCAAGCGCCGGCAGACGCAGGCCATCGTCGGGGCCGCGGCCGTGCTGGTGCTCGTGGTGGCCGGGACGGTCTGGCTGGTCACCTCGCTCGGCGGTGACGACAAGAAGGAGAACACCGCCAGCACTGCGGGCTACTCGCAGTGCGCCTACGTCGAGGTTCCGAAGGAGGCCCGCTCCAAGCAGATCAAGGACGTGGGCGTCCCGCCGAACCAGCAGGCCAGCAAGGGCACCCAGACCATGACGATCGACACCAACCTGGGGCCGATCACCGCGACGGTCAACCGCGCCGATGTGCCCTGCACCGCCGGCAGCTTCACCTACCTGGCCAGCAAGGGCTTCTTCGACAACACCAAGTGCCACCGACTGGTGACCCAGGGCATCAAGGTGCTCCAGTGCGGTGACCCGAGCGCGACCGGCAAGGGCTGGCGGGAGACCGACGGCACCGGCGGCCCGGGCTTCAACATGCCAGAGGAGAACCTGCCGACCGACAAGCGTCCGCCGTACCCGGAGGGCGTCATCGCGATGGCCAACTCCGGCCAGCAGGGCAGCACCGGCAGCCAGTTCTTCATCGTCTACGGCGACTCCCAGCTCGACCCGAACTACACCGTGGTGGGCACCATCACCGGCGGCATGGACCTGGTGAAGCAGGTCGGGGCGGCCGGTGACGACGGCGCCTTCGCCAAGCAGGCCGGCGGCGGCCACCCGAAGAAGGAGGTCGTCATCAACAAGCTGGCGATGAGCGACATCCAGGGCGGCTGACCCCCACCCGCAGCGCAAGAAAAGCGCCCGCCGGCTCTCCGCCGGCGGGCGCTTTTCCGTGCGTCAGAAGGTGTCAGGCGCCCGAGGTCACCCGGTACGCGTCGAACACCCCGTCGACCTTGCGAACCGCGGCCAGCAGGTGCCCCAGGTGCTTCGGGTCGGCCATCTCGAAGCTGAACCGGCTCACCGCCACCCGGTCCCGGGTGGTGGTGACGGTCGCGGAGAGGATGTTCACCCGCTCGTCGGAGAGCACCCGGGTGACGTCGGCCAGCAGCTTGTGCCGGTCGAGCGCCTCCACCTGGATGGCGACCAGGAAGGTGGAGGCGGAGGTGAGCTTCCAGCTCACCTCGACCACCCGCTCGCTCTGCGCCCGCAGGTCCTCGGCGTTGGCGCAGTCGTCCCGGTGCACGCTCACCCCGCCGGAGCGGGTGACGAAGCCGAAGACGGCGTCCGGTGGCACCGGGGTGCAGCAGCGGGCCAGCTTGATCCAGACGTCGCTGACCCCACGGACCACCACACCCGGGTCGGCACTGCTCTGCCGGCTGCGGGGCGGACGGGTGGCGACGGCGGTCTCGGCGATGTCCTCCGCCGCGCCCTCCTCGCCACCGTAGGAGGCCATCAGCTTCTGCACCACCGACTGCGCGGAGACCTGGCTGTCGCCAACCGCCGCGTAGAGCGAGGCGACGTCGGCCAGGTGCAGGTCCCGGGCGATCGCCATCAGGTTGTCGGAGGTGAGCATCCGCTGCAACGGCATGCCCTGCTTGCGCATCGCCTTGACGATCGAGTCCTTGCCGGCCTCGATCGCCTCCTCGCGCCGCTCCTTGTTGAAGTACTGGCGGATCTTGGTACGGGCGCGCGGGCTCTTGACGAAGCCGAGCCAGTCCTGCGTGGGGCCGGCCGTGTCGGACTTCGAGGTGAAGATCTCGATCACGTCGCCGTTGGACAGCGTCGACTCCAGCGGCACCAGCTTGCCGTTGACCCGCGCCCCGATGCACTTGTGCCCGACCTCGGTGTGCACCGCGTACGCGAAGTCCACCGGCGTCGACCCGGTCGGCAGCGGGATGACGTCACCCTTCGGGGTGAAGACGTACACCTCCTGACTGGACAGGTCGAACCGGAGCGCGTCCAGGAACTCGCTCGGGTCGGCCGCCTCCCGCTGCCAGTCCAGCAGCTGGCGCAGCCAGGTCATCTCGTCGATGTGCGCCGGCGGGCCGACCACCGGCGTGCCCTTGTGCTCCTTGTACTTCCAGTGCGCGGCGATGCCGAACTCGGCGGTCCGGTGCATCGCGTAGGTGCGGATCTGCATCTCCACCGGCTTGCCGGTGGGCCCGATGACCGTCGTGTGCAACGACTGGTACATGTTGAACTTGGGCATCGCGATGTAGTCCTTGAACCGGCCCGGCACCGGCTGCCAGTTGGCGTGGATGACGCCCAGCGCCGCGTAGCAGTCCCGCACCGTGTCGACCAGGATCCGCACCCCGACCAGGTCGTAGATGTCGTTGAAGTCGCGCCCTCGCACGATCATCTTCTGGTAGATCGAGTAGAGGTGCTTCGGCCGCCCGGTGGTCTCCGCCTTGATCTTGGCGGCCTTCAGGTCGGTCGACACCTTCTGGGTCACCTGGCGCAGCAGCGCCTCACGCTGCGGCTGGTGCTCCCCGATCAGCCGGTTGATCTCCTCGTACCGCTTCGGGAACAGGGTGCCGAAGGCGAGATCCTCCAGCTCCCACTTGATGGTGTTCATACCGAGGCGGTGGGCGAGGGGGGCCAGGATCTCCAGCGTCTCCTTGGCCTTCTGCTCCTGCTTGGGGCGGGGCAGGAAGGTCAGGGTACGCATGTTGTGCAGCCGGTCGGCCAGCTTGATCACCAGAACCCGCGGGTCCTTGGCCATGGCCACGACCATCTTGCGGATCGTCTCCGCCTTGGCCGCGTCACCGAGCTTGACCTTGTCGAGCTTGGTCACGCCGTCGACCAGCAGGGCCACCTCGCCGCCGAAGTCGGCGCGCATCTGGTCGAGGGTGTACTCGGTGTCCTCGATCGTGTCGTGCAGCAGCGCCGCGACCAGGGTGGTGGTGTCCATCCCGAGGTTGGCCAGGATGGTCGCCACCGCGAGCGGATGGGTGATGTAGGGGTCACCGGACTTGCGGTACTGACCCGAGTGCCAGCGCGCGGCCGTGTCGAAGGCGCGCTGCAGCAGCCGGGCGTCGGCCTTGGGGTGGTTCTCCCGGTGGGTGGAGATCAGCGGCTCGAGGACCTCGCTCACCTGCGAGGTCTGCCACGGCGCGTTGAACCGGGCCAGCCGGGCGCGTACCCGCCGGCCGGTCGGCGCGTTGGAGAGGGCGAACCCCCCGCTGGGCGAGGGATCGGCCGCGCTGTCGGCCGGGAACGGCACCACGACCGCGCCGCCGTCCGGCTTCGCGTCGGAACCGCCGCCGGAGGCGCCGGTCACTCGGGCCGGCGGGTTGCCGTTCCGCTCAGTCACCGAGCCGTCCGCGTCGCCTGTCGGATGCACCGTGCCCTCCACCGGAGGGACGACATCGTGGGACACCGGCCTCCTCACCGCTCGCCGGGAATGCGCCGGCCGTCCGGCCGACGTTTTGTTCAACCGGCCGAGGGGCCGGCGTTGTTCCGCGTCGACCGCCCCGGGCCGACGTGGTCCGCGTCCGGCCACCGGGGACCACGTGGTCCCGGCGGCCCCGCGCCGTACGGCCGTCCGGCCGGTCGGCGCGCCTCCGGGCGGTCACCCGCCCGGTCGGCAAAGGGCAATGCTACCCGCACGCAGGGTACGCCGCCGCTCCGCCGGACGGACCGCACCGGCTCGGCCCGACGGGCCGGGGGGGGTCAAACGGTCAGCAGGGCATGGACCGGACGCGGGGCGAGCCGTTGCCGCCCGTTCAGGAAGCCCAATTCCAGCAGGACGGTGAAGCCGGCGACCGTGCCGCCGGCCCGCTCGACCAGGTCGAGGGTGGCCTCGGCGGTGCCGCCGGTGGCGAGCACGTCGTCCACCACCAGGACCCGGTGACCGGCGGTGAAGGCGTCCTGGTGCACCTCCAGCGTCGCCTCGCCGTACTCGAGGGCGTAGGAGGCGGTGTGGGTGGCCCGGGGCAGCTTGCCCGCCTTGCGCACCGGCACCACCCCGACCCCGGTGGCGTACGCGATCGCCGCGGCCAGCACGAAGCCGCGCGCCTCGATGCCGGCCACCGCGTCGAACGAGTCACGCCCGTGGTACGCGACGATCCCGTCGATCACCTCGCGGAAGACGTCGCCGTCGGCGAACAGCGGCATCAGGTCCTTGAACATGACCCCGGGCTTGGGGAAGTCCGGCACGTCCAGCACCCGGCTGGCGACCAGCCGGGCGACCTCCGGGCCGCTGTCTCCCCGTACCCCGGTGGTGTGGGTCTCCGTCACGGTACGTCCCATGTCCCTTCGAACGACGACGGCGTCCGTCATGCTGCTCGCACAGCATGGCGGACGCCGTTCGGTCGATTCCTACCGGGTCTCCCCCGGCCCGGTCAGCGGCGCTTCGCGCCACCCGGCCGGTTGCCCCCGCCGCCGCTGGGGCGACCGCCCCGGGCGCCGGTGGGGCGCTTGCCGGCCGGCCGCGCGCCCACCTTCGGCGCGGCGCCGGCGAGGGCCGCCGCCTCCGGGTCGATGGTCTCGTCGGCGGCCGGGGCGGCCTTCGGCGCGCCCTTCGGGGCGACCTCGCCCCGGGCGATGGCGCCCCGCCGGCCGAGCACCCGCTTGTTGTGCGCGCTGATCCGCGGGTCCTGGTTCTTCAGCAGCACCAGCAGCGGGGTGGCCAGCAGGATCGAGGTCAGGAACGCGACGGCCATACCGACGAAGAGCACCAGGCCGAGGTCCTTGAGCGTGCCGGCGCCGAGCAGACCGGCCCCGATGAACAGCAGACCACCGACCGGCAGCAGGGCGACCACCGAGGTGTTCAGCGACCGCATGAGGCTCTGGTTGAGCGCCAGGTTGGCCGCCTCGCCGTAGGTCATGTTGTTGTTCGCGGTGATGCCGCGGGTGTTCTCCTGCACCTTGTCGAAGACCACCACCACGTCGTAGAGCGCGAAGCCCAGGATCGTGAGGAAGCCGATGATCGTCGACGGGGTGACCTCGAAGCCGACCAGCGAGTAGATGCCGGCGGTGAGGACCAGGTTGGTGAGCAGCGAGGCGATCGAGGCGACCGCCATCCGCCACTCGAAGCGCAGCACCAGGTAGATCGCCACCACCGCGATGAAGATCAGCAGACCGAGCAGCGCCCGCGAGGTGACCTGGCTGCCCCAGGCCTCGGAGACCTGGCTGCCGCTGATCTGCTCCGGCTGGATGCCGAACTCCTGGGCCATCTTGTCCTTGACCGCGGTGGCCTGGTCCGCGGTGAGCTGCGAGGTGCGCAGCTCGTAGTACTCGCCGCTGGTGCTACCGACCTTCTGGGCGGTGACCACCTCCGCGCCGCCGCCGTCGGACTTCAGCGCCGCGTTGACCTTCTCCTCGGCCTGGGCCATCGTGCCCACGCTGGCCGGCACCTGGAACGAGTTGCCGCCGGCGAACTCGATGCCGAGGCTGAAGCGGTTGATCGCGAAGCTGAGCACGGCGACCAGCACCAGCGCACCGGCGACGGCGAACCACAGCTTGCGCTTGCCGACGATGTTGAGATCGGCCTCGCCCCGGTAGAGCCGGGCGGCCAGACCAGTCTTAGCCATCTCAGGCCTCCTTGACACGCGGGTTGCGGGCGGTGCCCTGCTCGGCCGACCGGGCCGGCAGGGCCCGGCCGAGACCGCTGACCCGCGGGGACAGGAACGCCCGGGTCCGGGCGAACATCGTCATGATCGGGTGACGGAAGAGGAAGACGACCACCAGGTCGAGGACGGTCGCCAGGCCGAGCGCGAAGGCGAAGCCCTTCACCGCGCCGACCGAGACGAGGTAGAGCACCACGGCGGACATCAGGGTGATGGCGTTCGCCGAGATGATCGTCCGGCGGGCCCGGACCCACGCCCGTGGCACCGCGCTGCGCGGGCTGCGGCCCTCCCGGATCTCGTCCTTGAGCCGCTCGAAGTAGATGACGAACGAGTCCGCCGCCACACCGAGTGAGACGATCATGCCGGCGATGCCGGCGAGGGTGAGGGTGAAGCCGATCGACCGGCCGAGCACCACCAGCGCGCCGAAGACCAGCAGGCCGGACAGCACCAGGCTGAGGAAGATGACCGAGCCGAGCAGCCGGTAGTAGAAGAACGAGTAGATGATGACCAGCAGCATGCCGATGCCGGCTGCGAGCAGGCCCGCCTGCAGGTGGCTGGAGCCCAGCGTCGCGGTGACGTTCTGCTGCTCCTGCGGCACGAAGGTCACCGGCAGCGCGCCGTAGCGGAGCTGGCTGGCCAGGGCGTTCGCGCTCTTGTTGTTGAAGCTGCCGGTGATCTGCGAGTCACCGGTCAGCACGCCCTGGATCTCCGGCGAGGAGACGATCTCGTTGTCCAGGACCACCGCGACGCGGCACTTGCCGTCCTGGCCGAGCGCGGTCTGGTCGCAGGCCTGGCCCTCGTTGTTGTACGACTCGCGGGTCAGCGCGGTCCACTTCTCCTGGCCCTTGCCGGTGAACTTCAGGCTGACCACCCAGGAGCTGGTCTGGTCGAGCACCGCGTTGGCGTCGCTGACGTCGGTGCCGAGCACCTTCGCCACGTCGAGCAGGTACTTGGCGCCGGCCTCGCAGGACACCGCCTTCTGCTTCTCGTCCTTGATCGACGCCGCCGGCCGCGTGTCGAGCTGGGCGCAGCTGATGGTCGGCACGTTGAACTGCATCTCGACCGGCAGCACCGCGATCTCCTGCGGGGAGAGGGTGCTGAACGGCTTGAGCTTCTCGGCCAGCGACGGGTCGCTGGTGAGGTCGGCCGGGGCCTTCAGGCCGGAAGCGGCGGCCCAGGCGGCCGGGCCGACCTTCTGCTCGATGGCCTTGCGCTGCTGCTCGATGCTCTGCGGCACCGGCTCGGCGCTGGCGCTCGGGGCCGGCGCGGCGCTGGCCGAGGCCGACGGGGTCGGCGCGGCGGCGCTCGCGCTCGGCGTCGGGGCCATGCCACCCTGACCGCCGGCGCTCGGCGACGCGGTCGCCTTCGCGCCACCGCTGGCCTTCGGCGCGGCGCTGCCGGACGGGGCCGGCGTCGCGCTGCCGGACGGGGCCGGGGTGGCGCTGGCGCTCGGGCTCGGGGCCGGGGCGGCGGTCGCGCCGCTGCCGTCGGTGGCCTTGAGGACCTTGCGGAAGCGCAGCTCGGCGGGGTTGCCGACGTTGGTCAGGTCCCGGTTCTCACCGGGCAGGGAGATGACGATGTTCCGGTTGCCCTCGGTGACCACCTCGGCCTCGGCCACGCCGTACGCGTTGACCCGGCTCTCGATGATCTGGCGCGCCTCCTCGAGGTTGGCGGCGGTCGGGGGCTTGCCGTCCAGGCTGTTGGTGGCCTCGAGCGTCAGCCGGGTACCGCCGATCAGGTCCAGGCCGAGCCGGGGCTCCAGCCGGTCCTGCCAGCCGCCTTTGGCGCCGCCGGAGAAGAACACCAAGAGATAGAGGACGACGAAGACGAGCCCGAGGACGGCGAGCTGCCGTCCGGGGCGCATCTGTCCCTGAGGTGGTGCCACGGCTGTCTTGTCTCCCTGTACGGTCGCGCCGCCGGGCAGCGGCGACGAAGTCGGGCCGGGGGTGTCCGCCCGACTGCTCTGGCGGGTCGACGCCCCCGGCCGACACGCCTCCCGGCCCGCGACGCGGCGGCGTCGGGCGGAAGCTAACGCGTGTCGGCGTCGGACGCCGACCCAACTATCCACTTGTATCGGTGAATCCGCTGCCCCGTCCCGGGGCCCGCGGTCACTCCTTGACCGACTCGGCTTCCTCGGTGATCGTCTCGGCGTCCGGGCGCTCGGCCCGGGTGACCACGCGGGCGATCGCCGGGCGGGCGTACCGGGTCTGCACGCCCGGGGCCACCTCCAGCAGGACGGTCTCGTCCTCCACGTCGGTCACCGTGCCGTAGAGCCCACCGATGGTGACGACCTCGTCGCCCGGGCCGAGCGCGGACTGCATCCGCTCCGCCTCGCGGCGCCGCTTCTGCTGCGGGCGGATCATCATGAAGTACATGACGCCGAAGAGCAGAGCGATCATGAGGATCGGCGTCAGACCGCCGGCTCCCCCGGCACTCCCTGCTGCGTAAAGCACGGTTTGTCGACCTTCCCATTGGCCCCGCCCGACCCCGAGGGGCGCCGGAGCGGAGGCGGATTCTTACGTCCTGTAAGACCGCGGCGAAGTCTAGTCCCTGCCCCTGGGAACGCCGAATGCGGCACAGATCACGTTCGGATCACGGCTGATCGGTCTGCACCGAGAACAGATCGGGCCCGGGAGGGACATCGGTGCCAAATGTACCATTCGGCGGCGTACGCCCCAGATGGTGCCAGGCCGCCTCGGTGGCGACCCGACCCCGGGGCGTACGGGCCAGCAGGCCGGCCCGGACCAGGAAGGGCTCGCAGACCTCCTCGACCGTGTCCGGCTGCTCGCCCACCGCGACGGCGAGCGTGGAGAGCCCGACCGGGCCGCCCCGGAACGAGTCGACCAGTGCGGTGAGCACCGCCCGGTCCAGCCGGTCCAGCCCGAGCGCGTCGACGTCGTACACGGTCAGGGCGGCCCGGGCGGTCTCCACGGTGACCACCCCGTCGGCCCGGACCTCGGCGAAGTCCCGGACCCGGCGCAGCAGCCGGTTGGCGATGCGCGGGGTGCCCCGGGACCGGCCGGCGATCTCCGCGGCGCCCTCGTCGGTGATCGGCACCCCGAGGATCCGCGCCGAGCGGCGCAGCAGCGCCTCCAGCTCGGCCGGGGCGTAGAAGTCGAGGTGGGCGACGAAGCCGAACCGGTCCCGCATCGGCCCGGTGAGCAGGCCGGACCGGGTGGTCGCGCCGACCAGGGTGAACGGCTCGACGTCGAGCGGGATAGCGGTGGCGCCCGGACCCTTGCCGACCACCACGTCGACCCGGAAGTCCTCCATCGCGCTGTAGAGCAGTTCCTCGGCCGGCTTGGCGATCCGGTGGATCTCGTCGATGAAGAGGACGTCGCCCTCGGTGAGGCTGGTCAGGATGGCGGCCAGATCGCCGGAGCGCTCGATGGCCGGGCCGCTGGTCACCCGGATCCCCGAACCCAGCTCGGCGGCGACGATATTGGCCAACGTGGTTTTCCCGAGGCCAGGCGGCCCGGAGAGAAGGATGTGGTCGGGCGGGGAGCCGCGCCGCATCGCGCCCTTGAGCAGCAGGTCGAGCTGGTCGCGCACCCGGTGCTGGGCGATGAACTCCTCCAGGCGCTTGGGCCGGACGCTGGCCTCCGCGTCCCGTTCCGCGTCGCTGACGTACGCCGAGACCAGATTGTCGCCGGTCATCGCGTCCGGCCCAGGAGGCGGATGGCCTGCTTGAGCAGGACCGGCACCGGCGGGACGTCGCCGTCGACGGTCTCCGCGACCGCGGCCACCGCCTGCTCGGCCTGGCCGGCCGTCCAGCCCAGCCCGACCAGGGCCTGGCGGACCTGCTCCGGCCAGGCGCCGGCGGTGACCCCGGCGACGCCGTCCGCGCCCACCGGCACCGGGCCGATCCGGTCCCGCAGTTCGAGGACGAGGCGCTCGGCGCCCTTCTTGCCGATCCCCGGCACCCGGGTCAGCGCGGCAGTGTCGGCGTTGGCGATGGCCTTGCGGACCGCGTCCGGGGTGTGCACGGCGAGCACCGCCTGGGCCAGCCGGGGGCCCACCCCGCTGGCGGTCTGGAGCAGCTCGAACAGCTGCTTGGCGTCGTCGTCGGCAAAGCCGTAGAGGGTGAGCGAGTCCTCCCGGACCACCAGGCTGGTGGCCAGCCGGGCCGGCTGGCCGACCCGCAACTCGGCCAGGGTGCCCGGGGCGCACTGCACCGCCAGGCCGATGCCGCCCACCTCCACCACCGCGTGGTCCGGACCGGTCGCGGTCACCGTGCCGCGTACGCTGGCGATCATCGCGTTCCCCCTCGTCGTGCCCGCTCGGCGGCCAGGGCCAGCTTGGACCGGGTGCCGCCGCGCCAGACGTGGCAGATGGCCAGGGCCAGGGCGTCGGCGGCGTCGGCCGGCCGGGGCGGCTCGGGCAGCCGCAGCAGCCGGGTGACCATCGCGGTCATCTGCGCCTTGTCGGCCTGACCGGATCCGGTCACCGCCGCCTTGACCTCGCTCGGCGTGTACGTCTGCACGGGTAGGCCGGCCCGCGCCCCGGCGAGCACCGCGATCCCGCTGGCCTGGGCGGTGCCCATCACGGTGCGGACGTTGTGCTGGGTGAACACCCGCTCCACGGCGACCGCGTCTGGCTGGTGCTCGGCGACCAGGTCGGTGAGCGTGCGGTCCAGGTGCAGCAGGCGCAGCGGCAGGTCGTCGGCCGGGTCGGTGTAGACGACGTAGTAGGCGACCAGGGTGCACGGGCGGCCCGGCACGCCCTCGACCACGCCGACCCCGCACCGGGTCAGCCCCGGGTCGACGCCCAGCACGCGCACGCCGCCTCCTCCCCCAGCCGCCAGCAGTACGTGTGTTCGACACCCTACTGGTGCCGCCCGGCGGCCGTCGGGCGGGACACGCCGACGCGTCGCCACCACCGCCCTCACCGCCGCGTCGGGTCGACCTCGACGGTGACGGTGACCCGGTCCCCGTCGTCCCTGCCCGCCCGGATCCGGATCGGCACGGGCAGCAGCCAGCCGGCCCGCCGGTCCCGCCAGACGCTGGTCGACCAGGTGCGACCGTCGACGGTGGCGGTCACCGGCACCCGGCCGAACGGCCCGGGCACCTCCGGCGCGTGCGCCTCGGGCACCGGCGCGAACACCCAGCCACCCGGGCCCGACCAGCGGATCAGCGTCGCCTCGAAGGACGACGACCCGGCCGGCTCCACGCCCGTCATGTCCACCTCCGCGCTCCCGCACCGACGGCCCGTGGGCACGATGCCACGGCCCACCGACAGGAAGGCGGACCGGACTCCCGCCGATGACCGGGCGCGCCACACACTGAAGCGGTCGAGTATGTGTCGTCGCCCCATGTGCCGCCGGCCACACAACTCGTAGCTTTGTGCGCCATGACGGCAGAACCCGTGGCGGTCCCCCACGTCGTACGCGTCGACCTCTCCGGTCGTAGCGCGCTGGTGACCGGTGGTGGCAGCGGCATCGGACGGGCCTGCGCCCTGCGCCTGGCGGCGGCCGGCGCGTCGGTGCTCGTGGTCGACCGGAACGTGGCGGCGGCGAAGGAGGTGGCGGCCGAGACGGGCGGGCGGGCCGAGGGGATCGACCTGGCCGATCGGGCCGCGGTGGACCGGCTCGACGCCGACGTGGACATCGTGATCAACAATGCCGGCCTGCAGCACGTCGCCCCCGTCCAGGACTTCCCACCGGACCGCTTCGAGTACATCCAGCGGGTGATGGTGGAGGCCCCGTTCCTGCTGATCCGCCGGGCGCTGCCGCACATGTACGCGGGCGGCTGGGGCCGGATCGTCAACATCTCCTCGGTGCACGGGTTGCGCGCCTCGCCGTACAAGGCGGCGTACGTCTCGGCCAAGCACGCCCTGGAGGGGCTGTCGAAGGTGGTCGCGCTGGAGGGCGCCGCGCACGGGGTGACCGCCAACTGCATCAACCCGGCGTACGTGCGGACCGCGCTGGTGGAGAGCCAGATCGCCGACCAGGCGGCCACCCACGGCATCGGCGAGGACGAGGTGGTCGAGAAGATCATGCTGGCCCGGGCGGCGATCAAGCGGCTGATCGAGCCGGAGGAGGTGGCCGAGTTGGTGGCGTACCTCTGCTCGCCGCCGGCCGCGTTCATCACCGGTGCCTCGATCGCCCTCGACGGGGGCTGGACGGCCAACTAGTGGCGCCGCGCACAATGTCGGTCATGTCGTCGCCGGTCGAGTTCCTGGAACTGCTGGCCCGGGAGGCCGCCGCGGTCGAGTTCGAAGGCCCGCTGGTGGCCGCCCGGGCCGCCGGCCTGCCGGCCGAGCGGCTGGCCGAGCTGGAGCAGGCGAAGGTGGTGGCGCTGCGGGTCCGCGCGCTGCTGGAGCGCCGGCGCCGCCGGGAGACCGAGCTGTCCGGCCTGTACGACACGGCCAGCGACCTGGCCGGGCTGCGCGACCTGGACGACGTGTTGCGGGCGATCGTGCACCGGGCCCGGATCCTGCTCGGCACCGACGTGGCGTACATGACGCTCAACGACGAGGAGCGCGGCGACACGTACATGCGGGTCACCGACGGCTCGATCTCGGCCCGGTTCCAGCGGCTGCGGCTGGAGATGGGCGACGGCCTCGGCGGCCTGGTGGCCCAGACCGGCACCCCGTACGTCACCGCCAACTACCAGGAGGACGAGCGGTTCCGGCACACCGGGGAGATCGACGGCGGGGTGGGCGAGGAGGGCCTGGTGGCCATCCTCGGCGTGCCGCTGCGGCTCGGTTCCAGCGTGATCGGCGTGCTGTACGCGGCCAACCGCTCGGCCCGGCCGTTCGCCCGGGAGGAGGTGTCCCTGCTGGTCTCCCTGGCGGCGCACGCGGCGGTCGCGATCGACACCGCCCGGCTGCTGGCGGAGACCCGCTCGGCACTCGAAGAGCTGTCCGCGGCGAACAGCACGATCCGGGCGCACAGCAGCTCGGTGGAGCGGGCCGCCGCCGCCCACGACCGGATGACCGCCCTGGTGGTGCGCGGGGGCGGCATGGCGGACGTGGCGGCGGCGGTCACCGACGTGCTCGGCGGGGCGCTGTTGGCGCTGGACGCCGAGGGGCGGCGGCTGGCCCGGGTGGGCGAGATCGAGGAGCCGGACCGGGCGGACATCGTGGAGGCGGTGGCCGCGTCCCGGACCGAGGGCCGCAGTGTCCGCCGGGGTCCACTCTGGTACGCCGCCGTGGTGGCCGGCGCCGAGAACCTCGGCGCGCTGGTGCTGCGCCCGGACGGCGAACTGGTCGACGCCGACCAGCGGATCCTGGAGCGGGCGGCGCTGGTCACCGCGCTGCTGCTGCTGTTCCGGCGCACGGTCGCCGAGGCGGAGGGGCGGGTCCGGGGTGAGCTGCTGGACGACCTGATCGCCCGGCCGCTGCGGGACGCCGACGCGCTGCGCAGCCGGGCCCGGCGGCTCGGGGTGGACCTGGACGCCCCGCACGTGCTGGTGGCGGTCGGCGACGACGCGATCGCGGCGACCGGCTCGGCCCGGCAGCGGGTGCTCTCCTGGGCCACCACGTACGCCTCGACCCGGGGCGGGCTGGCGGCGGCGCGGGACGGGCGGGTGGTGCTGATGCTGCCGGGCGGCGACGCGGGCGGGGCGGCCCGGGCGGTGGCCCGGGACCTGTCCCGGGTGACCGGCCGGCCGGTGACCGCCGGGGCGAGCGGGCCGTCGACCGGCCCGGCGTCGCTGGCCGTCACGTTCGCTGAGGCGGAGCGCTGCCTGACCGCGCTGGGCGCGCTGGGTCGGGCCGGGCAGGGGGCGAGCACCGACGAGCTGGGCTTCGTGGGGCTGCTGCTGGGCGCGGTCGGCGACTCGGGCGACCGGGACGTGGCCCGGTTCCTCACCGCCACCGTCGGGCCGGTGGTCGACTACGACGCCCGGCGGGGCACCGCGCTGGTGAAGACGCTGGAGGCGTACTTCGGGGTGGGCGGGAGCCTGGCCCGGGCGGCCGAGCTGCTGCACGTGCACGTCAACACGGTGACCCAGCGGCTGGAACGGGTGGGCCAGCTGCTCGGCGCGGACTGGCAGAAGCCGGAGCGCGCCCTGGAGGTGCAGCTGGCCC
>NZ_JAPDPH010000147.1 GCF_026013475.1 Micromonospora yasonensis
GCTGACCGGCCTTGGCCCGGTCCCGCCAGTACGCCGCGGCGTGGCGCAACGGCGCGAAATGCCCCTTGAGGTCGACCCGCAGCACCTCGTCCCACTCCGCCTCGGAGAGGTTGACCAGCATCCGGTCGCGCACCAGGCCGGCGTTGTTGACCAGCGCGTCCAGTCGGCCGTAGGTCTCCACGGCGAGAGCGGTCAGCGACCGGGCGTAGTCCCAGTCGGCGACGTCGCCGGCGCTCGCCACGGCGGTTCCGCCCGCGGCCCTGATCTCGTCGACCACCTCGGCGGCCGCCGGACCGACGTCGTTGACCACCACGCGGGCGCCCTCGGCAGCGAACGCCAACGCGTGTGCCCGCCCGAGCCCCTGCCCGGCGCCGGTCACCACGACCACCCGTGTCGATCCGCTCATCGCCACCCTCCTGTGAGATCCCGCCGGCCCTGTGCTGTCCGGGCTGGCCGCGCCGCCCGTCCGCCGACGACGGCGTACCACGAGGGCGCTGTCTGGCGCGAGCCGGGGCGGCTCGATTCCGCCGGGCTAGCCTACCAAGTGCTTGCTTGGTAGCCTAGCCCGGTGATCGACGACTTCTCGAAACGTCCCGGCGCCGCCCTGGTGGTCGGCGCGACCGGCGGCATCGGGCGCGCCGTCGCCCGGATGCTCGCCGCGCGCGGCAGCGCGATCGCCCTCACCTACCGCCGGAACGCCCCGGCGGCCGATGAGCTCGCCGACGAACTCGCGCGCGCTGGCACCTGGGCGCTCGACCTCACCGACGCGCAAGCCTGCGCGGCGGTGCTCGCCGAGGCCGCCGGGCGCTTCGGCGGGCTGCACACGGTGGTCTACGCCGCTGGGCCGCACGTGCCCATGGTCCACCTCAGCCGGGTCGACCCGGCGGCCTTCCGCGCCCAACTGGAACAGGACACCCTCGGCTTCTTCCACCTGGCGCACGCCGCGCTGCCGCACCTGCGGGACAGTCGCGGCAGCCTGGTCGCCGTCACCACCGCCGCCACCCGGCGCTACCCCGTCCGCGACGGCCTCTCCGCGGGCCCGAAGGGCGCGGTCGAGGCGCTGGTCCGGGGCATCGCCGCCGAGGAGGGGAGGTACGGCGTGCGCGCCAACTGCGTGGGTCCCGGGATGCTGACCGACGGCATGGCCGCCCGGCTGATCGCCTCGGGCGACCTCGACGAGCGGGCACTGACGGTCACCCGCGGCAACATCCCGCTGCGCCGCTTTGGCACCGCCGACGACATCGCCGAGGCGGTCTGCTTCCTGGCCAGCGACCGGGCCGGCTTCATCACCGGCCAGCAGCTCGACGTAGACGGCGGCTACACCGTCTGAAACCCGCGCCCCGCCGGCGCGGGCAGGCCTGACCTGCCCGCGCCCACCACCACCTCGCGCCCGCCGGCGCGGACGATTCCCGATCCGGCCGCAGCGCCTCAGGTCAGGCCGGTGCGGTCAGCCGGAACTTCTGGATCTTCCCGCTCGGCGTCCTGGGGAACTCGTCGACGATCGACACCCGGCGCGGCACCTTGTAGTTGGCCATCTTGTTCCGGCAGAACGCGATCAGCTCCCCCGAGGTGAGGCTGCTGCCCCGCTTGGGCAGCACGTACGCGTGGCCCACCTCGCCCATCCGGGCGTCCGGCATGCCGACCACCGCCACGTCGGCGACCGCCGGATGCTCGGCGATCAGCCGCTCCACCTCCGCCGGGTAGACGTTGAAGCCCCCGACCACGAACATGTCCTTGATCCGGTCGGTCACCCGCAGGTAGCCATCCTCGTCGAGCCAGCCGACGTCGCCGGTGTGCAGCCAGCCGTCGCGGTCGATCGCCTCCGCGGTCGCGGTCGGGTCCTCGAAGTAGCCGATCATCACGTTGTAGCCGCGCACCACGACCTCGCCGGACTCGCCGGGGGGCAGCAGCCGGCCGAGCGCATCCATGATGGCGACCTCGGTGCCGGGAATCGCCTTCCCGCAGCTGGTCGAGATGCGGTGCTGGTCGGTGTCCGGCGGGCAGACGGTCGCCGTGCCGCAGCTCTCGGTCAGCCCGTACGCGGTGATCACGGTCTCGAAGCCGAGGTCCCGGCGCATTCGCTCGAGCAGCGGCACCGGCACCACGGTCGCGCCCGTGACCGCCAGCCGCACCGAGCTCAGGTCGTACTCGCCGAACCGGGGCGATTGCAGGATCGAGGTGTAGACCGTCGGTGCGCCCGGGAAGACGGTGATCCGCTCGCGCTGGATGAGGTCCAGGGCGTGGTCCACGTCGAACACGGCCATCGGCACCATGGTCGCCCGGCGGATCAGGCAGGCGAGCAGTCCGGCGCGGTAGCCGAAGCTGTGGAAGAACGGATTGACGAGCAGGTACCGGTCCTCGCGCCGCAGTCCGACCATGTCCGACCAGGCCTCGTCCACCCGCAGGTTGGAGCCGTGCGTGACCATGGCGCCCTTGGGGTAGCCGGTGGTGCCCGAGGTGAAGAGGATGTCCGCGACGTCGTCCGCGCGCAACTCGGCGATCCGCCGGTCGATCTCGGCTGTCGGAGTCGCCTCGGCGCTGGCCAGGAAGTCGTCGAAGGAGACGGCCACCGGGTCGTCGGTGGCGGCCATCGTGACGACGGTACGCAGGTGCGGCAGCGCCGGGACGGGCAGCTCGTCGGCCGGCGGGCGTGGGTCGTCGCCGCGCACCGCGGCGAGATAGCTGTTGCCGAGGAAGTCGTCGTCGAGGACCAGCAGGTCGGCTCGCACCCGGCCGATCGCGTACCGGGCCTCGTCGCCCTTGAACCGGGTGTTCACCGGCACCAGGATCCCGCCGGCTGCCAGGATGCCCAGGGCGGCGATGATCCAGCGGCTGGAGTTCGGCGCCCAGACGACGGCCCGGTCACCGGGCTGCAGGCCATGCGACACCGCGGCCCGCGCGAAGCGGGTGGCCTCGGCGTTGAGCTGAGCGTAGGTCAGCCGCACGTCGCCGTCGATGACGGCCTCGATGCGGGCGGCGTCGGCCGCCGCCGCCCGCAGACAGGCGGGAATTGTCGTCAGGTCAGCTTGATCCACGGTCGCCACGCACGCCTCCACGCCTCAGGGCCGGGTCGTCGGCACGATCCTAGCGAGCCAACCAAGCGCTTGCTAGTGTGGGTTGGGCGTGATGTCGACGCCCCGCCACCACATGAACTGCAACGAGGAGCGCCGGTGCCAGACCACGATCAGGTGATCATCGAGCTGCAGCGCCGGGTACGGGAGCTGGAGGACCGTCTGGCGCTGCTGCAGATCCTCGCCACCTACGGTCCGGCCGTGGACAGCGGATCGCCCGCGCCCGCCGCTCGGCTGTGGACCGACGACGGGGTCTACGACACCGACCCGACGGTCCTGCACGGCCGGGCGGCGATCACCGACATGGTGACCGGCGAGCTGCACCAGCAGCTGATCCACTCCGGCGCCGCCCATCTGCAGGGTCTTCCACACCTCGAGGTAGCCGGCGACCGCGCGGTCGCCACCGCCTATTCGCAGCTGGTCCTTCGCGACGAGGCGAGCGACAGCTACCGGATCTGGCGCACCGGCGTGAACCGCTGGGAGTTCATCCGCACCGAAAACGGCTGGCAGGTCACCCACCGGGTCAACCGGCAACTCGACGGCAGCGCCGAGGCACGGGAGCTGCTCAGGGCCGCGGTGGACGAGCCCGCCGACTGATTCCCCGTGCAGCGCCACCGGATCCGCGGACGATCGCCCCGACTGGGCCGCGGCTCAGGTCTCGTTGGGCAGGTTGGTCCATCCCTTGCCGTCCGCCCGGCCATACCAGCCCGATGCGGCCAGCGTGCCGCCATCCACCGGGATGGTGTGGCCGGTGACGAATCGGGAGTCGTCGGAGGCGAGGAACTCCACGACGGCGGCGTAGTCGTCGGGCGCGCCGAAGCGCCCGAGCGGGAGCCAGGTGCGCAGCAGAGCCGGGTCGCGCCCCCGGAGCATCGCGGCGGCCGGCGTCTGCGGCGTGTCGGCCAGATCGGGGGCGATGGCGTTCACGCGTATCCGGTACTGGCCGACCTCCACGGCGAGGCTCCTGGTGAACGCGGATACCCCGGCGTTGTAGGCGGAGTAGACGGCATGCCCGGGAATGCCCCGGAAGGCCTCGACGGTCGAGTTGTTGATCACTGTGCCGGACCGTTGTTCGACCATGACCGGTAGCAGCGCGTGGGTCACCCGCAACACGTGCAGCAGGTTCAACTCGTACAGCGCCTGCCACTGCGCCTCCGTGCTGCGCAGGAATGTCCTGGCAGCCGGGCGGAAGTCGCCGACGTTGTTGACCAGGATGTCGACCCGGCCGTCGCCGACCGCCAGGGCCCGGTCGCGCAGCGCCTCGACCACCTTCGGCTCACGGATGTCGCCGACGAGTGTGCCGCACGCGCCACCGGCGGCCGTGATCTCGCCGGCCGTCGCTGCGGCCGCCTCCTCGTCTACGTCGTTCACCACCACGGTGGCGCCGGCGGCAGCGAGCCTCCGGGAGATGCCCCCGCCGATGCCCAGCGCTCCACCGGTCACCACGGCGATCCTGCCGGCCAACCGCTGCGTCATGATTCTCCCCGCCCCGACCCGCGCCGGTGGCGAACCGGCCGGGTCTCGATCCATTCGATCTGAAGTGCCCGGCGGAAGATGCGCCACCGGCCGTCCTCGCGTCGGTAGGTGTCGGCGTAGCGCAGGTACCACACCAGGTCGGCCGTCGTACCGTCCGGACGATCGCTGACGTGATGGGCGGCGCCGGCCACCGAGCCGACCGCGCCACCCGCGCCGTCCGGGTCCACGACCAGGCCGAGGACCGCGTGCAGGGTCACCGGGATCCCGCTCAGGGACCGCAGCGCCCGGACGATCTGTGCCCGGCCCGCGTACTGCCGGACCGGGCCCAGTTCGGCGGGCGGATCGGGAAGCACGAGAACCCCGGCGTCCATGAACAACTCGGCGACCGCCCCGATCTCCCGGTTGTCCACGAGGTGCGCGTACCGGTGGACCAGCTCACTGATCTCCGCGCGGTCGACTGCGGTGATCACGGCCCGGAAAGCCCGAGTCGCTCGGCGCAGGCGGACAGCTCGTCCTTGGCTGCCGCGAGGTCGGTGGTCGGGGTCACGGCGAGGACGAGACGATCGGCGCCCAGCGCGGCCAACCGCTCGACCCGCTCCGGGGTCACCTTGGCCGCCGAGTGCCCCAGGCTCAACTCCAACCGGTCCGGATCGCGGCCCGCGCGCTCAGCCTCGGTGCGCACGATGTCCACAAGCTTGCGCAGCTCGTCACCGACGACGCCGAGCGGTTGCAGCCCGTCGCCGCGCCGACCAGCCCGGCGTGCGGCGGCCACGCTGTGGCCGCCGACGTGGATCGGCACCCCCAGCGGATTGGCCGGCTTCGGGTAGCTCATCGCCCCCTCGAACCGGAAGAACTCCCCGTGGTGCGTCGCGCCCTGGGGCGCGGTGTCGGCCCACAGGGCGCGCAGCACGTCGATGGACTCGTCCACGCGGCGGCCGCGGCTGGCGAAGTCCGCGCCGCAGGCCTCGATCTCCTCGCGCATCCATCCCGTGCCGACGCACAGGCGCAGCCGACCGCCGGAGAGCGCGTCGACGGTGGCCACCCGCTTGGCCAGCACGACCGGGTGGTGGTTCGGCAGGACCAGGACGGCGGTGGCCAACCCGATCCGCGTGGTCCGCCCGGCGAGGAAGGCCAGCAGGTCCAGCGGATCGGGGATGGGGCAGTCGTCGGCCAGTCCCATCCGGCCCGACGCGTCGTACGGGTATTTGCTGGAGTAGCCGCTCGCCACGACCGCGTGCTCCACCACCGCGATCGACTCGAAGCCGCACGCCTCGGCGTGCACGGCGAACTCGCCGATCCAGGCCGGGTCTGCCGTGGTGTTGGCCGCTACGGGTGCCTGTATCGCGTACTTCACGGAGTCTCCGGTTTCTCGTCGCGTCCAGAGCGGGTCAGCCTAGCGTTCTTGACCAAGCGCTTGCTTGAGGATAGCGACACCGGCCCCTGCGCGGAAGCCCTGATCCGGTCTCGACCCCGTCGTTGTCGCGTGCGCTCCCCGGCCCTCCCAGGTCGCTCTCGCACGCAACATCAACGGCTACCAGTGCCACAGCACCACAGGTGCCGTACCCTACCTTCTGACCGGCCGACTGCTGGCTCGCTGATCTAGTGTCATGCCAGTTCAGCGGGCCTTGGCGCCTCGAACCGCGTGACCGGAGGAGTCGATGCTGGGATGACGGCAGGGCGACCGATGCCCACGCAGGACGACGTGCTCGGGTACTTCAACACGCTGTCGAACTGGGGGCGGTGGGGCGACGACGACGAGCTCGGGACCCTGAACCACATCACCGACGACGTCCGGCTGGCGGCGGCGCGGGCCGTGCGCCACGGCAGGAGCGTGTCGTGCGCATGGGAGGTTGCCGTACCGGACGACATGGAGCGGTCGACGACGACGTGCCCGTGCGCCGCCGACATGCCGGGTGCCGAGAACATGCCGGTGCCCGCCTTCCACGCCGACCGACGCTGGGGCTTTTCGTCCGAGCGGCTCGGCATCACGTTCCACGGCAACACCCTCACCCACGTCGACTCGCCGTGCCACATCTTCTGGGACGGCACGATGTACAACGGGCGGTCGCACTCGTTGGTCGACGCCGCGACGGGATCGGCGTGGGCGGCCGTCACGGCGGCGGCGAACGGGATCATCACGCGTGGTGTCCTGCTGGACATTGCCAGGGTCCGCGATGTGCCGTGGTTGGAACCGGGGCAGGGTGTGTTTCCCGACGATCTCGAGGAGGCCGAGCGTCGCCAGGGTGTGCGGGTGCGATCCGGCGATGCGGTACTCCTGCGGACCGGCTATGGCCGCGCCCGGCACGAGGCCGGTGCGGCCAGCGGTTTCACGCAGGCCGGCTGGCACGCGTCCTGCCTGCCGTGGCTGCATGAACGGGAGGTCGCGCTGATCGGCGCGGACACCCCCCAGGACGTTCAGCCGTCGGGGTACGAAGACGTGTTGATGCCGGTTCACGCCGTGAGCCTCGTCGCGATGGGTCTGTGGCTGCTCGACAACTGCGACCTGGAGGTGTGCGCGACGACGGCTGCCGAGCTCGGCCAGTGGGACTTCCACCTCGCAGTCGCGCCGGTCCGCTTCGCCGGTACGTCCGGCAGCCCGGTCAACCCGATCGCCACATTCTGACCGCGGCGCCGGGAGAAGAAATCCCTCGGCCAGCGCACCCACACCTGCCCGGCCTGCGGTCTGACCGGGGATCGGGACCTGGTCGCCGCGGCGATGGCCGCCTGCGTCCGCCTGACCGACCCCGACCAGCCGGCAACGGCCTACATCGATGAAGACTTCCGGGCCGCGCTCGCGGCCCGGGTGCAAGGGCAGCAAGAGGCCCTGGCCCGGTCAACCGTGACCACCCTGCCCCGACCCCACGGCCGTGGCACGGCAGGTGCGGCAGCCACCACCCTGGTGGCCTCTGAAGGACGAAAGATCCGACCACGGGGCACCCCTGATGAGAACGAGCACCTGGTACGCCGGGTGCCACGGCCACGCAGGACCACCCAACCCAAGCAGCCACACCCGCCATCGGGCGCAGCTGGGCCGGGCCGTGAGCCGCAACAACCGTTACGACTCAACTCTTAGGCGAACGCGCCACCGTCGACGCGCAGCACGGCACCCGAGACGAAGGACGCGTCGGGGGCACCGAGAAAGGCGATCGTCGAAGCCACTTCCGCCGGGTCGGCCCTGCGCCCCTGCAGGCCGGTGGATCGCTTGCGCAGGCTCTCGTCGTAGGCCACCTCGCCGGTATGGAAGTCCGCCGAGAGTGCGGTTTCCACCCCGCCCGGGCAGACCACGTTGATCCGTACGCCCGCGGGACCGTACTCGATGGCCAGGGAGCGCATGAGCATCACCAGCCCACCCTTGGACGCCGAGTACACCGCGCTGTACGGCCAGCCCTGCAGGCCGGCGATCGACGACACGGCGACCACGCACCCGCGGCTGCGGACCAGATACGGCATCGCGGCCTGCGCGAGCAGGAACGGGGCGCGCAGGTTCACGTTCAGCACCCGGTCCCACTCGGCGAGACGCACCTCGGCCGTGGCACCGAACTGCCCGATCCCGGCGACCAGGGCGAGCAGGTCCAGCCGGCCCCAGCGCTGCACGCAGTGCAGCACCACGGCCTCGGCCGCCGTCGGCTCCGCCAGATCGGCGGAAAGCGTCGCGATTCGCTCGTCCGCGCCGACCTCCTCGCGCAGCGCGTCCAGTCCGGCGGCGTCGCGGTCCACGCCCAGCACGAAGTCGCCGCGGCCGACGAGCCGGTGCACGGTGGCCCGGCCGATCCCGGCCGCCGCGCCGGTCACCACCGATACCCTCGCCTCAGCCATGCCGATCCCCCGACGCGCCGGCGGAGGTGAACCGGTAGACCGAGAAGACGAAGTCCGGGCAGACCAGCTGGCAGGCGGTGCAGCCGGTGCAGCCCGGGGTGAGTTCCGGATACCGGTAGCCCATCTCGTTGACCTCGCTCGACATCACCAGCACCCCCGGCGGGCAGGCATCGATGCAGAGCTCGCAGCCCTTGCACCGATCCTCGGCGATGACCAGCGTCCCCCGGCTGCCGCGCCGCGCCCCGACTTCCTGCTCGCTCATGATTTGTCGCCTCCGGCCGTCGTGCGGACGATTCCCAGCACCCCGGAGCGGCCGGTGCGCTGTGGCCGATCACCGGACTTCGCCGGCGGCCCGTCGGTCGGGAAGATCCCCCGCCGCCGCAGTGCTCGAACCGCGTTCTCGGCCGTCATCAGGATGTGGTCGAGCGCCGCCGCGGCGGCCGCCTCCGCGTCCCTGGCCACCAGGGCCTCGTGCTCCCGGCGCAGTGCGGCCCGTTCCTCGTCCATCGCGTCCTCGATGGAGAACCGGGCGGCGGCCGGCACCAGACCGTTGAAGCTGCGCAGCAGGGCCCGCAGGTGCGGGCCGGCGGTCGCCAGGTTGACCGCTTTGCGGAACTCGCGGGCGATCCGTTCGAACTCGTCGACCTGGTCGCAGCCGGCCAGCGCCTCGACGAGCTTGCCCAGCGTCTCCCGCAGGTCCCCGTCCCCGCTGGTCGCCGCCCGGCTGCTGGTCAGCGCGCTCAGCATGCCGTACAGCTCGAACGCCTCGCGGATCGTCCCCGCGTCGAAGGCGGCGACGAACGCGCCACGGTAGTGCGGCATCTCCACCAGGCCGTCGCGCTCCAACTGGAGCAGTGCCTCGCGTACCGGGGCCCGGCTGACCCCGAGCGTCGCGGCGATGCCGTCGAGGTCGATCCGGTCGCCGCTGCGGAGCGTGCCGTCGAAGAGCAGACCGAGGATGTAATCGGCGACCGCCACGCCCGTCTTCGCCCGCGTCAGTGCCGCCATGTCGTCAGCTCCCCGAGTGGATAGGCCTGTTCCATCGAGTCGCCAAGGTAACCCGGGCCCTCGGGCGCCGGCACGAACCAGCCCGTCGGGCACATGGTGAGGATCTCCACCAGGCTGAAGCCGGCGCCGGCGAGCTGGGTCTCGAAGGCGCGCCGCAGCATCCGCTTCGTCTGCGCCACGCCGCCGGCCGTGGAAACCGCTCCCCGGGCGACGTACGCGGCGCCGCGCAGCCCGGCCACCAGGTCGGCCACCGGGATCGGGTAGCCGTGCGTCTCCGCGTCGCGCCCCTCGAGGCTGGTCTTCGTGCGTTGCCCGAGCACGGTGGCCGCGGTCAACTGCCCTCCGGTGTCGCCGAACACGCCGTTGTTCAGCAGTACACAGGTGATCTTCTCGCCCCGGGCCGCGGCGTGCAGCACCTCCTGCAGCCCCTCGTTGGCCATGTCACCGTCGCCCTGCATCGTGAAGACCGCGCAGTCGGGGCGTACCCGCTTGATGCCGGTGGCACAGGCCGGGGCCCGGCCGTGCAGGCACTGCAACACGTCGACGTCCATGATCCGGACGAAGCTGCCGTAGCAGCCGTGACCGACCACGCCGATGGTGCGCTGGACGATGTCCAGCTCCTGCAACACCTCCAGCAACACCCGCAGCGCCACCGGCTCCCCGCAGCCGGGGCAGAGCGAGTGTTCGCCGAGCAGCAGCGACGGGCGGAAGTCGGCCACCCTGCGGGCCGGCTCCGACGGCGGCTGGGAGGTGTCGATGACGGTCATGAGCGTCCACCTTCGGAAAGAGCGGTGCGAATCCGGTCCCGGATGACCGGGGCGTCCATCAGTTCGCCGTAGGCGAGGCCGGACTCCGCGATGCTCACCCCACCGATGAAGCGCACGGCTGAGCGATCGGCGGCGTGGATGCGTACGTCGTCGAGCATCTGCCCGGCGTTGAGCTCGAAGACCAGCACGCGCCGCACGTCGGCGGTGGCCGCGGCGAGCGCTTCGCCCGGGAACGGCCAGAGCGTCACCGGTCGGAACCATCCGATCCGGTGTCCGTCGGCCCGCAGCTCCTCGACGACGTACTCGACGAACTTGGCGGCGGACCCGAAGGCCACCACCAGCGTCTCCGCGTCCTCGACGTGGGCCTGCTCGGACCGCGACTCGATCGCGTCGATGGCGGCGAACTTCTCCGCGATGGCACGCCAGTGGCGGTCGGGGCCGGGGCCGGGATCGGTCGCCTTGCCCATGGCCCAGGTCCAGACCTGCCGGGATCCGCCGGTGCCGCCGCCGGTGCCGTCGAGCGCCCAGTCCTTCGGCGGCAGCGGACCGAAGTCCAGCGGGCGGACCGATACGCCGATCCGGGTCTGCGCCAACAGCGGGTCCCCGTAGAAGATCACCGGTGCCCGGTGCTTGTCGGCGAGGTGGAACGCCAGTTGGACATGCTCGACCGCCTCGGGAACGTCCTTGGGCGCGAGCGTGATCGTCCGGTAGTCGCCCCAGCCGCCGCCCCGGGTGGCCTGGAAGTAGTCCTGCTGGTTGCGGGCCATGTTGAAGACCACGAACGGCGTCTCGTTCAGCGCCGCCTCGGCGATCGCCTCCTGCATCAAGGCGATGCCCTGCCCGCATGAACCGGTGGCCGCGCGGGCCCCGGCCGCGGCGGCGCCGAGGGTCATGTTCACGCCCTCGATCTCGCTCTCCGCGTTGAGGCACACCCCACCGGCCAGGGGGAGCTGGCGCGACATGTTCTCCAGCAGGCCGGTGAACGGCGACATCGGGTAGCCGGCGAAGAAGCGGCAGCCGGCGGCGATCGCCGAGGCGGCGATCGCCTCGCTGCCTTCGAGCAGCTCGAGGGTCATCGGGAAACCTCCGTCAGATCGGCGCCCGGCACGTCCAGCGCGGCCGCGCCGGCCGCGAGCGCCCGCGCGTTGGCCGCGGCGTGCTGCCTGCGGTACGGCGGGAGCAACTCCTGCATGGCGGCCACCAGGGATGCCGGGTCGACGAGCCGGGTCACCGCGTTGTACGCGCCCAGCAGCACGAAGCCGATCGCCTGGGGCGCCTCGACCGACTTGGCGACGGCGGCCGCGTCCACGCCGTACACGGTCATCGCCGGCAGCGACGCGGGGTCGACCAGCGGCAGGTTGAGGATCGCCGGCCCGCCGGGGCGCAGCCGCGCGAGCGCCGGCTCGCTGAACCGGTGGTGGGCGACGATCGCGGACCAGGCCGAGGCGAGTACCGGGAGGGCCCGCAACGGACGGTCGCCGATGACCACGCTCGCCTTGGACGGGCCACCTCGCATCTCGCCGCCGTAGTCGGCGCTGAGCATGGCGTGTCGACCCTCGCGGGTGGCGGCGAGGGCGAGCGTCTTGGCGAGCAGTTGGATGCCCTGGCCTCCGACGCCGGTGACCACGAGTTCCCGCTCCATGGGCGGCCTCCTGATCCAGGGTTGACTAGGCTTAGATATTGAATACAAAATCCAAGACCACGGTCAAGTCATCGGGGGCCACGAGGTGGGGGGCGCGATGCGCGCGGCGGTGCTGCACGGCTTCGGCGATCTGCGGATCGAGGAGGTTCCCGACCCCCGGCCCGGCCCCGCTGACGTCGTCCTCGACGTAGCGTGCGTGCAGCCGAGCGTCACCGAGTGCATGCTGATCGCCGGAGAGCCGGTGGCGCTGCACACCCACCTCGCCGACGCCCTGACTGCCGGCCCGGTCCGCTTCGGCGGGCACGAGTTCTGCGGCGTGGTCCGCTCGGTCGGGACGGCGGTGCGGGACATCACGGTCGGTGCCCGGGTGACCGCCGTGGAGACCGTCGTGTGTGGACGGTGTCCGGCCTGCCGGCGCGGCCGGTCGGACGCCTGCCTCGCACCCGAGTTCATCGGGTTCACCCGCCCCGGCGCCCTGGCCGAGCAGGTGCTCGTCCCCGCCGCGTGCGTCGTGCCGGTGCCGCCCGGTGTGACTGCCTCCGCGGCGGCGGCCGTGCAGCCCCTGGCCGGGGCTCTGCACGCGCACGCACTCGCCGCCGTGCAGCCCGGCGAGACCATGCTGGTCATCGGCGCCGGCGTGATGGGGCTGCTCGCTCTGCAGGTCGCCCGGTGCGGCAACGCCGGCCTGGTCGCGATCAGCGGACGGAGCCCGGCCAAGCTCGCCCTCGCCAACCGGTTCGGCGCCGACCTGGTGATCGACGCGAGCGGCGGACCGGAAGCGGTCCTCGCGGCGGTACAGGAGGCCACCGGCGGGATCGGCGTCGACGTCGTGGTCGAGACCGCTGGGGGCGCCCCGGAGGTCGGGCTCGCCGGCACGGAGACGCTCGAACTGGCGGCGCGCTGCGCCCGCCGGGGCGGCCGCGTGGTGGTGGTCTCGGTGCTGCCCGACCGGGCGCCGGCACCGCTCGGCCTGCTGCGGGAGCGCGGCACAGCGCTGCTGCACCCCCGCTCCGGTGCTGGCGGCTACTCCCCCGGCGGTGGTGTCTTCGACCACGCGCTGCGCCTGGTGGCCCGGGGCGACATCGACGTCGAATCGCTGGTCACCCATCGGCTCTCCGGCATGACGGAGGTCCCGAAGGCGGTGGAGATCACCCGGGACAAGACCGCGCACGGCGCGATCAACCCGGC
The DNA here is from genome assembly GCF_026013475.1 of Micromonospora yasonensis. GTDB lineage: Bacteria > Actinomycetota > Actinomycetes > Mycobacteriales > Micromonosporaceae > Micromonospora > Micromonospora yasonensis. The sequence goes on from NZ_JAPDPH010000147.1 coordinate 12,969, forward strand.
CCAGGTCGACCTGACCGGCGGGGGGAAGGGCGCATGGAACTGCTGATCGGCGACATCATCCGTCAGGCGGCCCGGATGGCGCCGGCGGCGACCGCGGCCACCCTGGCTGGAGACCGGGTCACCTTCCGCGACCTCGACGAGCGGGCGAACCGCGCCGCCAACGCGCTGGCCGGCCTGGGCGTGCGGCGTGGCGACCGAGTGGCCTGGTGGACCGCGCCGACGCTGGGCACCCTGGACGGCTTCCTGGGCTGCGCCCGGCTCGGTGCCGCGTTCGCCCCGATCAACCCCACACTCTCCCCCGGCGAACTCGCGGCGGTTCTGTCCTATCTGGATCCGCGGCTGCTGGTCACCGATCGTCCCGACGCACCCCAGGACGCGCCGCTCGCCCGCGTCGGCTCCGCACCGGGCCCTGGCGCGGACCTCGACGCCCTCGCCGCCGCCGCGTGCGCCGCGCTGCCCCACGGGCACGACCGCCTCGCCGACACCGACCCGCACATCGTCTACCTGACCAGCGGCAGCACCGGTCGGCCGAAGGGGGCCCTGGTCAGCCACCGCGCGAGCTGGCTACGCGCGGCACCCGGCGGCGGCACCTTCACCTCCGGGCTGCGCGGCCGGGGCGGCGTCCTGTGCAGCTTTCCGCTGTACCACTACGGCGGTTGGCACTACGTGCTGGAGGCATGGCAGCACCGGACCGCGGTGCACCTCGTGCGCCGGGCCGACGCCGCGCAGATGATCGACTCGGTACGGCGGGAGCGCCCGTCGGCGATCTACTGCATCCCGGCGGTGTGGGAACGGCTGCTCGACCCGGAGCACCGGCACGCCGACCTGTCGTCGTTGCGGCACGCGGACACCGGCACCTCGGGAATCTCCACCGAGCTGCTCGTGCGGATCAAGGAGCGGCTGCCGGGGACCACCACGTCCGTCCTGTACGGGTCGACCGAGGCGGGCCGGATGGCGGCGCTGCCAGACGCCGACATCTTCGACCGGCCCGGCAGCGTCGGGCTCCCGGCCTTCCCGAACGTGCTGTGGGTGGACGCCCCGGCCGGCGAGGTGGGCGAGGTCTGCGTCAGCGGACCCGGACTGATGTCCGGCTACCACGACCTTCCCGAGGAGACCGGGGCGGCGCTGCGCGACGGTGTCTACCGCTCGGGTGACCTGGGCTACCTCGACGACCAGGGGTACCTCCACCTCACCGGCCGTCAGCGCGAGGTCATCCGCACCGGCGGGGAGTCGGTGTCGCCGTTCGAGGTGGAGCAGGCGCTGCGCGACCTGCCCGGGATCCACGACGTGGCCGTCGTCGGCCTGCCGGACGAGCGGTGGGGTGAGGTGGTCTGCGCGGTGCTGGTGCTGGCGCCGGGGGCGACAGTGCCGGAGGTTGCCATCGTGCGCGGGCACGTCGCCAACCAGTTGGCCGCCTTCAAGCAGCCGCGCCGGGTCGCCGTGGTGTCGGAGATCCCACGTACCCCGGCGACCGGCCAGATCCAGCGCTCGCGGATCAGGGCCGCCCTGATCGAGGCGGCGCACTAACGGCACGCAGCCGGGCACGCAGTTCCGCCTTGGCCACCTTGCCGCCGGAGCCACGGGGCAACTCGTCGACGATCTCGAGCCGCTCGGGCCAGTTCTCTGGAGAGACGCCACGCGCGGCGAGGTGCGAGCGCAGGTCGTCCAGGTCGAGCGCGGCGCCGGGCCGGAGCACCACCACGGCGCAGACCCGCTCGCCGTACGTCGGGTCGGGGACCGCGACCGCGGCCACCATGGCGACGGCGGGGTGGGTGCCGACCTGCTCCTCGACCGCGGCGGCGCTGACGTTCTTGCCACCGCGGATGATGAAGTCCGACTTGCGGTCCACCACCCGCAGGTAGCCGTCCCCGTCAACGGTGCAGATGTCGCCGGTGAGCATCCAGCCGTCCGGGGTGAAGAGCCGCTCGTTCGCCTCCGGGTCGTTGAAGTAGCCGAGGCAGGTGGCGGGCCCGGCGCAGGCGGCCTGCCCCGGCCCGCCGGTGGCGGTGACGTCGACGCCGTCGTCGCCGAAGAGCCGTACGCGCATCTGGTCGATGATCCGGCCGGCCGTGCGCAGCCGCCGCTCCACGGTGTCCGTGGTCCCGGTGCGCGACAGCGCGCCGGTCTCGTTGGAGCCGAAGAACTGGAGCACCCGCGCGCCGGTGCGCCGCTCGAACTCGGCGGCGCGCTCGTACGGCACCGCCTCACCGCCGGTGAACATGCAGCGCAGCGAGCTCAGGTCGTACCGGCCGGGCTCCGCGTTGAGCATCATGATGAACTGCGTGCTCACGCAGCACACCACGGTCACCCGCTCCCGCTCGATCAGCTCCAGCGCGCCGGCGGCGCTGAACCGCGGCATCACCACGGTGGGCGAGCCGAGCAGCGTGGGCGTGAAGTTGGCGGTCCACTGGGCGAAGCCGTACGGGGCCGGGATGAGGGTGAGGAAGACGTCGTCGGGGGTGAACGCCCCGGCCTCCAGCGCGAGCTGGTGGTAGTACAGCCACCGGTTCTGGTTGTGCACCACGCACTTGGGCATGCCGGTGGTGCCCGATGTGCCGTTGAGCAGGTGGATCTCGCCGAGGCCGAGGGCGCGCTCGGCGAGCAGTGCGCGTTCCGCCGCGGTCGGCTCCGGCCAGTCCAGCTCGGCGAGCCGGGGTGGCAGCTCCAGCCGCAACCGCAGCGGCAGCCCGTCGACCAGTTCGGCGACCGGGGTGTCCCGGTGCTGCGCGTGACTGACGAGTGCTGTGGCGCCGGCGACCGTGAGCAGGTGCCGGAGTTCGAGGCGCCCGGCTCGCGGGCCGATGCCGACCACCACGACACCGGCCTTCAGCGCGGCCAGGTAGGCGACGTGTACCGCGACGCCGTCCGGGAGCAGCACACCGACCCGCTCGCCGCGGGCGAGCCCGGAGCGCACCATCAGCGCCGCGAGCCGGTCGGACACCTCGTCGTACGCGCGCCAGCCGATTCGGTCGGCACCGGCGATGAAGGCGGGCCGATCCGGAATCTTCGCCGCGTGCCGGCGCACCCGTTCCGCGAGGGTCTCCGTGCCCCATCGCCCGACCTCGGCCAGTCGGTCCGCCACGTATCGCTCGTGCGCACTGCCGGGGACCGGGGCCGTGCCGGCCGGGAAGAGCGCTGCCACCTCGCTGTACGACAATTCCAACCCCTACCTAACAAGCGCTTGGTTGTGGCATTCTGTTTCCGGCAGAGTGAGCCTGTCAAGGAGGCGGGATGCGGATCTGGGAGACGGCGACCGCGGACGAGCTGGTGACCAGCCCGGTGCGCGAGGGCGAACGGTCGGAGCGCACGTTCGAGGTGACCGCCGGGATGCTCACCGGGCACGTGCCCGGCGCCCCGTCGGTGCTCTCCACCCCGGCGCTGATCGCGCTGCTGGAGGACACCGCCGCCGACATCCTGCGTCGACGGCTCGCGCCGGGCGCCGCCTCGGTCGGCACCTGGATAGGGGTGCGGCACCGCGCGCCGGCCCTCGCCGGTCAGCGTGTCGAGGTGCGCGCGACGGTGGCCGCCGTGCAGGGCCGGCATGTCACCTTCGACGTCGCGGCGCAGGTCGCCGGCCGGACGATCGGCGACGGGCAGGTCACCCAGACGCTGATCCGCGGCGTCCGCGGCTGAACCGGACGGAGGTGGCGCTGCCACCCGCGCCGCGCGGCTGAGCCGGTCGGGCTGCCCTCCGCGCTCACACCCGTGCGCGCAGCGCCACCTTGTCCACCTTGCCGCCCGCCCCCAGCGGCAGGGCCGGCAACCGCACCAGCCGCTCCGGCCAGTTGAGCTTGGAGACGCCGCCCGCGGCCAGGTGCGTCCGGAGGTCATCGAGGTCCAGTTCGACGTCGTCGCGGGTGACCACGAACGCACAGACCCGCTCCCCCAGCACCTCGTCCGGGTAGCCGACCACCGCCACCTGGGCCACCCCAGGGTGTCCGCCGACCGCCTCCTCCACCACGGGCGCGCTGATGTTGTGCCCGCCCCGGATGATGAAGTCGGCCGTCCGCCCGGTCACCGACAGGTAGCCGTCAGCGTCGACCTCGCCGATGTCCCCGGTGAGCAGCCAACCGTCCGGGCGCAACAGGACCCGGTCGGCCGCCTCGTCCCGGAAGTAGCCCGGGGCGCAGCCCGGTCCGTGCACGGCCACCTGGCCCGGCCCGCCCTCGACCGGGCTCGCGTTCCGGTCGAAGAAGCGCACCCGCATCGCCGGGATGGGCCGCCCGGCCGTGCGCAGCCGCTTCTCGCGGTCGTCGTCGACCCGGGTCACCGAGATCGGGCCCGCCTCGTTCGAGCCGTAGAACTGCAACACGGCGCACCCGGTGCGCTCCTCGAACTCCACCGCCCGGTGGTACGGCACCCGCTCTCCCCCGGTGAAGAGCACCCGCAGCGAACTCAGGTCGCGCTCGGCGAATTCGGGGGCGTTCAACATCATGATGAATTGGCTGGTCACGGCGGCGAGCACGGTGACCCGGTGCCGCTCGATCAGCCGCAGTGTCTCGGCCGGGTCGAATTCGGCGGCCAGCACGGTCGGGAAGCGGTACCGGGTGGGAACGACGTGGGCGCTCCACAGCCCGAAGCCGTACGGCGCAGGCAGCGCGCTGAGGACAACCTCCTCGGGGCCGAAGGCGGCCGCCTGCGCGGCGAGCGGGCCGAAGTACTTGCGGGTGTTCATGGTCTGCCGCACGCACTTGGGCCGGCCGGTGGTGCCCGACGTGGAGTTGAGGAAGAAGAGGTCGTCGGGGCCGAGCCCCCGCCCCTGCACGACGGCGGCGGCCTCCTCCCACGACGGCACCGGCACCGGCTCGCCGTCGCGTTCCACGGTCAGCTCCGAACCGTGCAGGTCCAGCACC
>NZ_JAPDPH010000148.1 GCF_026013475.1 Micromonospora yasonensis
ACGGTGGTGGCGCTGATGCCACGCGACGTCCCGCACTTCCGCGACGACGTGCTGCCAGTCGCGCTGGAGGAGATGTTGTTCAATCTGGTGTTCGACGTCCGGTTGCTGGCGGCCATCACGGTCAGGGCACCCCGTACCGCCGGCCGCTCGCCGCCGCACTCGCCGCGGAGCTGACCAGCCCGGCGATGCTGGGCGCGTCGGTGGCGCCCGCCATGATCGAGGCGCTGCGGGTGCTCGGCGGAGCAGAGCAGCGCGCGGTGATCGGGCGGCTGATCACTGCCAGCGGCGTGCCAGCACGGGTCACGGTCGCCTCGGCCCAGGCGATCGGGCACGTTGGCGGCCGCAGCGCCGACCGGTTCTGGAGGCATGCGATCACCTACCACGCGGGACTGTGGCAACGTACCCGGCGGCCGGCCAACGCGGCGGCGCTGAGCGTGGCTTACGATGTGCCGGCCAAGGAGCCGGGATCTAATTGCATACGTACGGTTTTCTTGCTCGTAGAAACACGTGGTGGCTCCCCGCCGAACGGGAAGCCACCACGTCTGTTTCCACCCCTGGCCCATGGCTCGTCGCACCAGAAACGGGCGAACGAAACTTCGTCAGCCGGAGGGCCTTTTCCCATAGTAAGCACGCACGGTCCGCACCAACTTACGCTGGATCAGACGCTGAACTTCCGGTTCACAGGCGTCACACGATGGAGATCGACCGCACCTGAGTGTTGTCCTTGGTTTCGACGTACACCTTGTAATCGCCGACGGTGTAAGTGCCAGCAGCGTTGTTGTCGATGGTGAACGTGGCCGCCACCGGAGACTCGCTGCCGTCGATGTGAGTCTGCTTCACCGTGATGGTCAACTCGTTCGTGTTGCCCTTCAGCTTCTTCACCACCGCCGACGGCTTCGCATCGACGACCGCGTTGGCGACTGTTACGTAGACCGCGTCGGGTGAAGAGAACTCCGCGTTCTTCTGCCCGTCACCGAACAGGAAGAAGCCCCGTTGTTCGACGGCCCCGCGCCCGGGGAACGGATCCGGGTTTGAGGCCAGGTAGGTCGGATTGACCGTGTACAGGTCCGTCTTGGAATCCGCGAGGACGGCCTGCACCCCGGTGTACGGTGCATCGCTGATCGCGAGGTTGACCGACAGGTAGATGGCGTCGGGGTTGTTGGCCGAGATGCGCGAGGAGAAGTACTTGTCCGTACGCTGCCCGGCAGGAACGGCCAGCGGCACAACCTTGTCGCCGACGAGAATGTTGAACTGGAAGTCGCCGTAGCCGCCGGCGACGAACTTCGCCCAAGCCGCGTCCGACATGTGGTCGGGGCGCTCCACCTTGAACTCCAGACGCATCGGCGCCACGTACGTGCTGTTCAGGTACTCGGTGTCGGTCAGGGGCAGGTAGACCCCTCCCGGGGCGTGCCCCAGCGCGAAGGCCGACGCCGTCGGGGTCGAGTTGCCGCGCCCGTTCCACATCGGGATGTTGAACGAGGTGGCGCCGAGCAGGGCCTGGCTGCCCAGCTGGCTCGTGCCGACAGCGGCCGACGCGTCCTTGTAGGTTCCGATCGTGACGTCGAGCAGGTCGAGGTCCGCCCGGTCGGCGTTCAGCCCCGGGATGTCTGCCCACATGAGCTTTGCACCGGCGGGCCCGGAGTACCGGGCCATCTCCAGCATGCCATCGGCCATGATCTTGGTCATCTGCACGGCCGAGTCGACCTTCATCCGCTCGTTGGCCGTGTGCCACCAGCGCTCGTTACCCGGGATGACGGCGCCGAAGGCGGTCATCTTGTTGCGGAAGCTGCTGGCCAGGGTGCCACCGGTCGTGCCCTGCGGATAGACCACGTCCTTGAGGGAATACGGATCCGCAAACTCCTCCGGGTTGCGGTTGATCGAGGCCTGGTAGCTCCCGAACTGAAGAGCCGTCAGCGGGTTGTCGTGAGTGACGTACAACCCGGCGCCGACGGGCGAGCCGAGGTTGCCGATGGTGAACCCCTTCGCCTGGAAGGCGGCCGTGACCGCCGCCGTCGCCTGGCCGGAGTCAGCCGCGGTGACGTGCATGCTGCGCACGAACATCGGCATGCTGAGGCTGCCGGAGGCGTCCGTGTAGAAGCTCGTCGGGGTCTCTGAATTGATGCCGCCCATGAGGGCAAAGGTCAGGTTCGGCGTGCCGTTGCTCGGGTTGCGCAACAGGCTCGCCGGGATGCCCATGTACTTGCCGATATAGGCTTCGCCTTCGACACCGTCGCGGAAGAACAGGTCGGCGATGCCGTCGGCGGCCTTCTTCAATTGCATGTCGGCGGCCGTGGTTCCCAATGCGCCGAGCCCCTTGGAGAGGAGGAACATTCCCCACACGACGGCATTCTTGCCGTACTGCGGGGTCGGCATCTCCATCGCCACATCGGTGTTGATCTCCAGCGTCAGCGAGTCGCCGGTGATCGTGGTCTGCACCTTGGACGTGGTGCGGGGAGCAGCCGGGAGCCAACCCTTCGTGGTCGCGGAAGCGGTGATCGCCGACACGAAGCGGTCGCGCTCGGCGGAGCCGGCCCCCGCCACGTCGAGGGTGAAAATGGCCCGCGAGGCGATCTGCGTGGTGCTGCCGTAGGCGATGTCCTTGAGCGTCGGGTCGCCTTCGCGCAGGGTGACGCCGGCGGTGGCAGACGTCAGCCGGAACGCCTTGGTGCTGTCTGCGGACAAGCTCATCGACACCGACGGGGTCACCGATCCGGAGTTGCCGACGATGACCGGGAACCGCGAGTCGGAGGTGTAGGCCGCAATCGGGATCTCCTCCCGGTTGAGGTTCTTGTAGGCCCAGTTGTCGTAGAAGCTCGGGTTCGAGTTGTACGGGATGGACTGGAAGGTGGCGGTGTTCGTCGTCGAGGGCGTGCCGGGACCGCCGTCTTCGTAGATTCCCATGACGATGCGGATGCGTCGGTCGAGGGGCAACCCCGCCTCGAGCAGCGCCTTGGCCGCGAGCAGCGTCGCCAGCGTCGGGCCGCTGTCGTCCTGGATGCCCGCCCCGTAGACCCAGCCGTCCTGGACATAGGGCGAGTGGTACGCACCAGGAGTGCCGAGGTTGCCATCGGCGTCCCGCCAGCGCGCCAGCTGGGCTGGCGAAACGGAAGCCGTCGGTGAGTCGAGGTGGCTCAACGCCATGACCATCTCCGGGGCGTCCGGGTCACCGATCTCTGCGTAAACGTACTTGTCGGGTTGGCGTTGGACGACCACCGGGAAACCCAGGTCGGTGGCCAGCTTGACCACCCAGGCGAGCTTGGCGACCTTGCGGTCGTACTCGTTCTGGTTGGCTTCGGTGTTGCTGACCGGGAAGGGGTACGCCGTCGCGGCCGTGCCGCCTCGGGAGATGGAGTCGTAGCTCGACCCGTCCAGCATCGCCCCGACCAGACTGAGCGGGTCGTAGGTGCCGTCCCCCGCCCGCGCGCTGTTGACGCGTCCAGCCAACGCCTCGACTTCCGCGTGAATCGCGTCGCGCTCGGCGTCGGTCACCGACAGGTCGTAGGTGACACTCGGCTGGAAGCCCTCCTCGCCGAAGCTGGCCGCGGACGCGTTGGGCGTGGGCGCAACGGTCGCCGCGAGGGTCGCGGCGAGCAGGACGGAGAAGATGGTCGTCCGTCTGTCTCTCATAGAAGCTCCAGAACAGGGGGGATGACACGGCGGGGACAGCACACGCCAGCCGTGCCGCCAGCGGCCGACGGGGCGGGATTTCTTGAGGATGATCTGAGAATCGGCCGGTGCCGTCAGCAAGGCCAGGTGGCAGGCCCGAGCGTGCGACGAGTCCGGCGAACACCACAGGTTGCCGGTACGCCGTGCATTCGTCAGTCAACATGTCGGCGTGTCGTCTGACGTGATGGACGCGATGAGCGCGGCGGCGGCGGTGGTGAAGCGTAGAGGCGGCCGGTGAGAGAGTGTCCGGGCAGGCCCGGCCAGATGGCGTCGACGAGTTGCCGGGCGTCTGCTCCGCCGGGGCGGGCGGCGAGGAATACCAGGGCTTGCAGAGCGGCGGCGCGGCCGATGGTTACCGGTTCGCCGTTGACGGCCAGCGTCGGTTCTCCCAGGACCCGCAGCTGCAGCCGGCGGCTGGGGGTGGCGGGTCGGGGGTGGGGGTTGCCGCAGCCCCTGCACGCCGAAGCGGCGCATCACTCGCGCGACCTGCTTGCGGTTGATCATCTGCCCGGCATCGCGGAGTTCGGCGGTGATCGTGGTGCTCCGTACGTGCCGTCGTGAGCGGTGTGCATCGCCCGGATCCGCCGTCGCCGGTCTACCGGCAAGAGCATCCCAGCCGCGTGAGCGTGCTCGAGGTGTCAGGCGTGAGCGTGCTCGGGGGCCAGGTGTTCGGTGAGTACCGCGAGGTGCGTCCTGCGCGCCTCGGTGTGGACGTGCCGCCCGGCTTCGGTGATCGTGACGAAGACGCCGCGGCGGTCGGCCTCGCACAACGCCCGCCCGACCAAGCCAGCCTTCTCGAGGCGGGCGACTGCGCGGGACAGCGCGCTCTGGCTGAGGTACATGTCGGCCGCGAGATCTTGCATGCGGCGCTTGTCACAGTCGGCCGAGATCAGCCGGTCGAGCGTCTCGAATTCGCTCATGGTGAGTCCGTGCCCGTCCTGCAGTGCGCGCTCCAGGTGGCAGGCGACCTCGTTGTAGCAGGTCAGCAGCGAACGCCAGCGTTCGACGAGGCCGGTCTCGGACATCATGCCGCGCATCCTACTCGTTGAGCGAGCCTCATGCACCTGCATTATGTGTGCCGGAAACTAGTGCGTAGACATCTAATGCGCGTGCATCTAATGTTCCCCGTCGTGGCTATCATCGAAACCTCCCCCGCGGTCGGCACCACCGCGACGGCCCCCACGACCACACCGGCCGGGCAACGCTGGACCCCTCGGCTCTGGGGAGTACTCGCGGTGTTGTGCACCGTGCTCTTCCTTGACGGGCTCGACGTCTCGATGGTCGGCGTGGCCCTGCCCTCCATTGGTACCGAACTGGGCCTGACGACCACCTCGCTGCAGTGGATCGTCAACGGCTACATCCTCGGCTATGGCGGGCTGCTTCTGCTCGGTGGCCGTACCGCGGACCTGCTCGGGCGGCGCCGCGTGTTCCTGGCCGCACTCGCCGTCTTCGCCGTCGCCTCGCTGATCGGCGGACTCGTCGATGACGGCACGCTGCTGATCGCGACCCGGTTCGTCAAGGGCCTGGCCGCCGCGTTCACCGCACCGACCGCGATGTCGATCCTCACCACCACGTTCAAGGCTGGCCCCGCCCGGAACCGAGCATTGTCGATCTTCACCGTCTTCGGCGCCAGCGGGTACTCCTCCGGGCTCATCCTCGGCGGCCTGCTCACCGGTATCGGCTGGCGGTGGACGTTCCTGATCCCCGTCCCGCTCGCGGTCGCAGCCCTGCTCGCCGGCTTGACGCTGATCCCGCGGGACAGGGCGGCCGCCGAGGGAGGCCACGACCTCATCGGCGCGGTGACCCTCACCGCCGGCATGCTGCTCGCCGTGTACACGGTGGTCTCGGCGCCCGACCGGGGCTGGCTCGACCCGGTCACGATCGGCTCGATCCTCGCCGCGGCGGCGCTGTTCGCCGGCTTCGTCGTCACCGAGAACAAGGTGCGGCACCCGCTGATCCGGCTCGGCATCCTGAAGGTCGGCTCGATCGTCCGGGCCAACCTGAGCGTGATCGCCCTGTTCGGCTCATACCTGAGCTTCCAGTTCATGATGACGATCTACCTGCAGGACGTACTGGCGTGGTCGCCGCTGCGGATGGCCCTGGCCCTGCTACCCGCCGGGCTCCTGGTCGCGTTCAGCTCGCCGTTCATGGGCCGACTCATCGACCGGTACGGCACGCAGCGGCTCATCGTCACGGCCATGACCTCGCTCAGCGTCGGGTACGTCTGGTTCCTCGCGACCGCCGGCAACACGCCGCACTACCTGGTGACGGTCCTGCCCGCCATGCTGCTGCTCGGCGGCGGGTTCGCGTTCGGGTTCAGCTCGATCATGGCGCAGGCCACCGACGGAATCGACGACTCCGAGCAAGGGCTGGCCTCCGGCCTGGTGCAGACCTCCGGTCAGGTCGGCGCCGCGCTGGTGCTCGCCGCGGTGACCGCGCTCGTGGCGGCGAACGCACCAGGTGCCGGCCAGGAGGGCGACTTCGGCCAGTTCCACCCGGGCGTCAACCTCGTCACCGGCGTCGCACTGGTCGGGCTGCTGCTCAACCTGACTCCGCTGCTCACCCGCAGCCGCGGCCGCCACGCCTGAGCGAGCGTACGTACAGCGATGCACGCGCTAACCCCATGCCCGAACCGGCGGTGACGAGCTGCCACTTGCCATTTGCCAGTGCACCTGGGCAGCCTGCGGCAGTGGTTGGACGCCGCTGACACCCGGGAACGCGGGCTCGGCCCGGAGCCCACGCGATAGCGCGTCACCCGCCGCCTTGTTAGCGTCGAACGGTGCCCGTCACCGTACCGGCGTCCCTTCAGCCCACCCATCGCGCCCGCCGGGTGGGCCTGGGACTGGTCTGGCTGGCGGCCGCCCTGGCTGGGACGGCGGTGGTGGCCACCGCGGTGCTGGTCGCCCGGATGGACGAGATCTTGGCCTCTGCGGTGTCGCAGGGCCGCGCGTTTCCCTTTACCGGCGAGGCCGGTGACCAGTCCATGCTGCCGATCATGCTCGGGTACGCCCTGGCCGCCCTCTTCCTCACGACCGCCGTGCTGGGTTACCTCCTCCGGGGATGGGCCTACCACCACGAGCACATCGGGTTGGCGGTTCCCGCTGCGGCGCTGATCATCGTGATCGTCCTGTGCGCGCCTATCGTCGCGCCAATCGACCTCGCGCACCAGCAGTACACCCACGACCTCTACGGATGGTGGTACTTCCCCTTCCTCATTGCCATCGTGACCTGTCACCTGGGCTGCCTTCTCGCTGCGGGTGTGGTCCTGTTCCGCGCTCGGTCGACCTAAGTGCCGCCGTGACGTACAGCGGGATCCTCGCCTAGCCAAGGGGACGACAGACGACCCCCATCGGGGGATGCAGACCCAATCTGGCGGCTGATGCCAACCCCCTCGCCCCCGCCGAGATCTCCAAGATTCGCGACGCCTGTCCCGCCGGACCACCACCTTCCCCGAACCCAGAACCGGTGCGGATCAAACGTCGCGTCAGCTGCCGAGGAACCCTCGTCATCGCCGGCCAGCGGATCCACGTCGGCATCGTCCACGCCGGAGCAACCCTCACCGTCGAAGCCGGCGACACCACCTCCCGCGTCCACGACGGCGACCAGCTCGTCACCGAGGTGCCCCGCACCACCGTCAAACCGATCGCCCGGTTCAAGGTCCGCAAACCCGAACCTCCGCGACCGACCATCCGCGAAGCCACAACCACCGGTCATCTGACACGCTGAAGGGATGCGAACTCTAGGGTCGTCAACCGAGTTCCACGAAAAGCCATGGCCCACCATCGCAGCACGTGAAAGATCGGTCTCAGGGCGTGCGTAACAGGGCGCTACGCTGCGCAGGATCTTGCGTAGTGTGTTCATCGACTTCAACGGTGGCTATCCTCTGATGAGAGGGTGACGTGGGCACGTTCGGAACCGGACCGTTCAGCAGTGACGGTGCCCTGGACTTCCTCGAAGAACTCGCCGAGCGGCCGCCACAGCAGCACCTTGACGCGCTCCGGCACATGTTCACCTACGTCCTGGCCAACCGCGACCTCCTCTGGCGAGAGTTCTTCCCTGACCAGGTCGTCGCGGCGGCAGCATTCGTGGCCGCCGCTCTTCCCGGCGGCGAGCACCTACAACACCGCCTGGCGGAACTGTCTGACGAGACAGACATGGCGATGTTTCCCGCGTCAGCGTCGGATCTCGCCGCGCCCACACTGGAAGCGTTGCTCTTTGTTGCCAGTCCCGACGGGCCGTGGCATCAGGGGTGGACCACCGAAGCGAACACGCTCGACGCGCGGCGGACCATCGACGAGCTCATTGCCATCCTTCGGGGGCCGATCTAGCCGGACGTGTCACCCAGGTCCCGAGACTGATCTGTCACGGAGGTCCTGAGAGCCGACATCGCCGGCAGTCGGCTGGGAGAGAGCTCGCCCCCCGGGGCGCCTTGTGCCGCTGGCCCGCGCCGGCGCCCAGTACCGAGTACCGATCCCACCGATCCTCGCCGCGCTACACCTGCCCAACGTCGTCAGCGACCACGACGCGGGCCGAGCAGGGGCAACGCCTGGGCGGGAAAGCGTTGTGTCCTCAAAGGCGCATCACAAGCGTCATTACCGGGATCTACGTCCCGCGCCGCTGCCACGTGGTGAGCCTGCTTGGCCAGCCTGCCGCCGCGCTCGCAATGGGCAGGGGGCTGCTTACGCGCCTTCGGCCGGCCCCGATCGGCAGCAGTCATCAGGTAGATCGTCTCGTCGCGGTGAGCGTGGATCTGCAGGTGCGCGGCTGGGATCACCTGGCCGACCCGATGCACGTACTCGTACCGGAAGAGTGGCGTGTCCTTCTCATCGAGCCTGACGTGGAACCATGACTGCAGGGCGGCGACCTCGCCAAGCTCGCGGCGGCGCTGGTCCAGCTCGTCGGCTCCGCTGAGCCGCCGGTGCTCTGGGTGGCCGGCGCTGACGCGGTCGCTGCCCTGAAGCAGAAGGTAAAGACCCTGCTCGACCAGGCCGGCGCGCACCGCGACCTGTCCTCGTCGCTCGCGCACGACAACGCCTGAACGGCTACCTGCACACCGATCCGGAGGACATCGCCGGCGTCTCCACGCAACTGCGGCTGTACGACCTCACCCGGCGGCGCACCGTGGCGGTGGCCGACGGGTGGGGAGCCGGGCGGTGCCCCCGGCCGGGTCAGACGTTCACGTGGAAGTGCACCGCGAAGTAGCCGGTGTTCGCCGCGGAGTTGGATGCCTCCACGCCGACCCACCCGTGGAACGTCCCAGTGTCGCCGATCACCTGGAGCTGCGGCTTGCGGTGCGAACCACCGGTGTAGCAGGTGCTCGACGTCAGGCAGGTGCACCAGTGCTCGTAGAAGTTCCGCCGGCCCGCTCCCGCGAGGTAGTAGCGGATCGGGGCGGAGGTCGCGCCGTTCGGGCAGGACGAACAGGTGGCGGTCGGGGGGCTGAGCCAGCTCAGGCAGTTCCCGTTGCATCGGGCGAACGACCGGAGGTCCATCCCGCTGGGGCCGGCGGCACCGGTGCTTCCGCTGTAGCCGGCGTACCGGCCGGTGTACTGGGCCAGCGGGATGTTGCTGACCGGCGTGTACGCGTCGTTCGAAGCGGAACTGCCGAAGCCCCAGCCGACGGTGACCCCGTAGTTGGAGCTGACGAAGTCGAGCCGGGCCAGGTCGCTGGCGGGTTGGCTGACCGCCCAGGTTTCCTGGACGCCCCCGCTCCAGGTGATGGTGATGCTGTCACCGGAGTTGGTGTACGTGCCGCTCAGGGACTTCACGACGCCACCGGGCTGGAACTCGGCGGCCGTCCGCACCTCGCAGTCGTGGCCGGTACAGCCGGTCGTCCGGATGCCCGTGCCGGCGGCCCCGACGACGGTGGCCCGGTTCCAGTACCAGAAGCTCTCGGTCACCGTGCCGTTGCCGAAGAAGTAGTAGGTCGCCAGCCGGACCCAGACCGGAGCGGTAGCGGGCGCGCCGGCGGCGGGCATGGCCCCGAGCGCGACGCTGTAGATGCGCCGCCCGCCGGGGTAGTCCACCGCCTGCGCGGGCGCCGGCAGGACGACCGCTCCCATGGTCAGCGCCAGCAGCGCCGCGGCGAGATACCGCCAGGTGATCCTCCGTCGACGACCCATACCTCACTCCCCCTTATGACCGATCGGTCGACATATCGTACCTGATCGATACCGGCCGGATGGTCCCGCGGCGCGGGACGCCCAGGGAAGCCGCGCCGGGTCAGGGGCCGAACGGGCGCACGTAGTGGTGCGACAGCACCTTGTGGCGGACGCCGACCGGGCGGGATGAACCGCCCCGGTTCTTCTAGAGTGCACTACCGCCACCGGCCGAACATGCCGCCGGTCGCGTCCGGTCGTCTCAGTTGTGGTCTCGTTCGCCGGAGTGCGCAGGGACCCCACCGGACCCGGCATTCTTCAAGGTCGGGCCAACCACGCCTTATCACCTGGGTAGACGTCGTCACCAGTGGTCGTCGTCGGTCGCTCACGATCGACCTCCGGCGGCCTGGTGACGGCCTGGACCTGACAAAGTCATCCATCGTGCGGGGCCCGGCCTCTCTGGTTGCCACCACCTCCCACACCCTCCTGCGTCGGGAGACAGCCTGCATGACGGCTCCTCAGAACCGATGGATTACACGATCAACGTTCAAAGACGCGGCACTAGGTTGTGGGTCCAAGGAGCACCACGGTGTAGCCAGCTACCAGGACGCCGTCCAGTCGCTGTCGGGCACGCAGTACCTGCGCCTCTCGGGGTTTGAGGTCAGCGGCGCGTGCGTGGACAGGGATGTGCAGCGCATCGCATCCTCGGGAGAAACGAGCGCGGGCGCGAAGCAACCTGCCTCGATGCTCGGGGGGAATCCCGGCCACCTCGACGGTGTCCACCGAGCTTGGGTGCGGTGGCAGGAGACCTGCGCTGACTGGCGCGGCGGGGGCACGGAGGCCCGGTGCGCGGTTGCCGGCAAAGATTTGCAGCCATTCCATCGAGCCGGGCGGCTCGACCGCGACTTCGATCTCTGCCTGCCCAGGGTGCGGGGACCAGCCAAGGTCGAGGTCGAGGGTCACCTCTGCGGGAGACGAGGCCCGCACGACAGCAATGTTGCGCTGACCTACATG
Organism: Micromonospora yasonensis; assembly: GCF_026013475.1. Classification (GTDB taxonomy): domain Bacteria; phylum Actinomycetota; class Actinomycetes; order Mycobacteriales; family Micromonosporaceae; genus Micromonospora; species Micromonospora yasonensis. The sequence continues at coordinate 10,779 of NZ_JAPDPH010000148.1, forward strand.
CCGGTCAGTGGCTGGAGAGAACGACTGCGGCGAAACTGGGTCAAAGACGGTGTCTCCGATGCGGACGACCAGACACTCGTGCCCGCCATTGACGTATGTAGGTACCCAAGTTTCTGGGCAGGGCGCACGATGGTGTGGCAGCCACGGCTGATCCAGCGACCGTTCGGTCCATCGACCTCGACCCACTCCTCGTAGCGCGTAAAGCGGTCGTCCAAGTCGACGTAAGCGGCGCCAATCAGATGGCCGGCAGCGCGGGAAATGCCAAGGCTGGGATCGAACCACCAAAACTCCACGCGTACGCCGTAGGCAGCGGCCTTGCCGAGGTTCCACACATGGGCGTACAAGGTGTTCGGCGCACTGGCGCTGGCCACACCGCCCGGCGTCGCCGGGCGCAGCGGCGCCGTCTCGGCCGGCTGCCCAGCGACAACGTAGATGTCGGGCGACTCCCAGAACACGCCATTTAGTGGTCTGTTGCCTCGGTCAGCAGACGTTGCTCGTACGAGGAGGTAGGGCAGGAACTCGTCCTTTCGCGGTCCGAACACCGGCCCGTTGCGGTTGATGTCGGCGATCTTGCCGCGAAACCATGGCAGTTCGGCGGAGGAGCCTACTGCGGGCCTGCCGGCACGCCAGGCCGATTCGTCCAACCGTCGGGGGCGGTACGGCGGGGGCCCCGTGGGCGATCAGGCAAGTCCGCCGTTGCTCAACAGCAGTTGACCGTTGATCCACTGACCTTGTGGCGAGCACAAGAAATCAACCAGATTTGCGGTGTCCTGTGGGGTGCCGAGGCGGCCGAGTGGTGTCTGCCGAATGCAGCCGGCTCGTCCCGCCTCTGTCATCCACCCGGTGTCCACCGGGCCGGGGTTGATGACGTTCGAGCTGATGCCGATGTGTGCCAACTCGTGGGCTGCGGCCAGGGTGATGCGGTCGAGTGCGCCCTTGCTTGCGCCGTACGGCAGATTTCCAACAGTGTGATCACTGGTGAGGGCGATGATGCGACCATCGCCGTGCCGGCCGCGGAAGCGCCGCCCGTGCTCGCGAATCAGCAACCATGTCGCCCGTGCGTTGACGGCGAAGTGCCGGTCGAAACTCTCGACCGTGGTGTCGAGTAGTCCGGAGTCGACTGACTCGCAGTGGCACATCACCAAGGCGGTAACTGGGCCGAGCCGACGCTCGGCCTCGTCATAGATCGCAGCGGGCGCCGTGGTGTCGGTGAGGTCCGCTTCTATGGCGGCGACGGCTGCGCCGCGCGCGGTGAGTGCTTGCGCGATGGCGTCGGTGGCCCCGGCTTCGATGCCCCAGTTCATGCGCTCGTCGTACCCGGTCCAGAAGGTGAAGGCGATATCCCAGCCTGAGGCCGCCAACTGCCTTGCGATGCCGGCGCCGATACCGATCGTGCGACCGACCCCCGTGATGAGTGCTGTCGGTCGGACTCTGCTGGACGTGTCGTCCGATTTCTGCCCAGGGTCCGCCATGACGGGAATCCTCATCGATCGCCAAGATACCGCGCAATCGATTTTCGCGCAGGCTCGATCAAGCGAATCGCCTTTCGCAGAACGGCGCTTGCCGGCATATGCGGCAAGCCGCTTCGAACTCTCCGTTCCGGCTGGCCCACCTACGGCACGCCCTTGGCGTCATCGGCAGATAGGCACTCGGGTAAGCAGACTTCTCCGGCAACTCCCATATCTCGGCTACTTAGGGACGATGTTCGCTAAAGAAGCGGGACGGTTGCATAGTCGGGATATCGAGCGTGGCGAGCTGACCTTCGCCGATTGCGTGCATCAGACCGTACTTTCGGACGTCGGTTGCCAGGCCACAGAAGCGCCGGCAGAGACGCGGCTCGGCTGCGCGCATACCGCGTCAACCAGCATCTGAAACCCGCGCCCGACATAACCACCCGCAACTGCGAGCGGATCGCGGCAGAAGCGCGCACGTGACCTTGATCAGCGCGCCGGATCGAGCGGTCAGGCGTACGAGGGCCGGCGCGGGTCCAGCAATTCGGTGACGCGACCACGATCGAGCACCTCGATGAGTGCGTCGGTGCCGCGTTCTACCTTGACCGCCATCTCATCCGAGTGCAGAGGGATCAGCGCGAGCAATGCGATTCGGATGCCGCCGCCGACTTCGATCGTCCGGGCCTCGGGTGGCACACGCAGCATCGGTGTGACGACGACTCCGGCGAACTGGGTGCCCGGAGCGTACGGCTGCGCGGGATCGCCGTTCGGCACGGAATGCCATTCGCCGATCCAGGTGCCGTACTCGTGCGGCAGTCGAGCAACCTGCTTGAGGATTCGCAGCGGCCACCCGGTTGCGTCGTCAAGCCCGGCTACCTCAGTCAGCGGCCAATCCGCCGGCAGGCTGAGCATCAGTTCGGCGTACGGGCTGATGTCGTGGCCCTCCGGGACCGTCATCGGCAGCTCACTCATTCCAGAGGTGATCAGCGTCCGGTACGGGCGTTCCTCGGTCGGCGCCACGACGTAGACATGCACACCGACCAGGTGCGAGGCGATCTCATGGTAGACGAACTCGACAGGTCCGAAGTGTTCCTCGATGTGTCGGTCGATAGCGTCGGCGAAGGCCTGCTGCGGCCCTTGCGCCGGTACGAACCCGTCGTGCAGCGACTGATGACGGAGGACTCCTGACCCGCGCGACTCGTCCATGACGACGCAGCCTAGGCCACGTTCAACGAGGACCCGACCTGAGGAACCCGGATCGGCACGGCCGCGTTCGACCTCACCGTGCCTCGTCACGCAACGTGACACTCGGTCGGCGGCGATGGCCTGCTCTCAGACGAGCGGGTCAACCTGCACGACCGCCGCTGGGGCACCCTGTCGGACGTGGCGGCGCTCCCGGACCGCCTGGAACCCCGAGACTGGTTGCGGTCATCGCCGCCATCTTGCTCCCATAGCTACGATGGCGGCGCCCACCGAGCATCGAAAGGGAGCAACGCTTGGGATCAGGCCGTAGTAGTCGAGCCCGAGGTTGGCTTCGGTACCTCCCCACAATCCTGTACCTCGTCGGTGGCGTAGCGGCACTGCTGGTCTCGTGGCGGCTGTATCCGACCGCCTCGCCGCCGTCGCGCCCGGCCCCTGCCGTCGCCGCCATCGGCTCCGATCGGGCGGTCAGCACGGCAAGGCTGACGATCCAGGCGCCGCTCGGCCGGCCCGGCGACGTCGTGATCACCGTCACCGGGACGAGCGACTCGAAGGACCCCGGCGGCACGGCTGATGTGTTCGTGGTCCTGCCGGACGTGCTCCTCGTCCCGGGCCTGGCCGCCCAGGTGCAGTGCGATCCCGGCTGCACGCATGCGAACGAGTTCGGCCAGGGCACCACGATGGCGCGGACCCGGTTTGAACTCAAGCCCGCATGGAAGCCCGCCAACGACGGAACGACTACGTTCACCGCCGGCGTCGACGTCCCCCACAGCGTCCTGGCCGCCGGCCGTGATCCCGCGGCCACCGTACTGGAGTTGCCGGGCATGAACTGCAGCAAGGTAGCCTGCCGTGGCTCGGTCCCGCTGGTGGTGGTGACCGAGGGTACGCCGATCGCGGCGGGAGCGATGGCGCGGGTGAACTTCCGCGACCCGACGCTAATGGGCTATCAATGGAGTTCGGCGCTCTCGCCGTACACGGAGGCGGACGTCGGCCTGACGTTCAACTATCCGATCGTGGAGGAGCCGAAGCTCGGCTACCTGGCCCTGTACTCCGCCGATGGCGCCAACATCGACCAGGAGCGCCGCGTCCAGTACGACACGTTTGTGGCCGGCGCCGTGGTCGGCGTCGCGGGCGCGCTGCTGCTGGGCGCCGTCCAGGACGCCGTGACGGTAACCCGCGACCGCGACCCGCGCGGCCTGGAGGGTGAAACCACCAGGACACGTCCGAAGACGGCCAAACGCTAGCCCGATATTCCGCAGGTGGCTGATTCTCAACACCGGGATAAGACATGCCATGCCGCAGGCGGTCCTAGCTGTGCTCGTCCCACGGCAGTCATTCGACATGTGATCAGGTCAGGAGCGGTGTTCCGACCTATCGGACAACGGTCATCCGCGAGGATCTTGGTCGCCTCGCTCGGCGAGGCGCCTCGCCAACGCCTCGGCCATCGTGCACTGACGAACGAAGCGCAGGCCTCTCGGCTTGATCGGGTGCGCTGATCTCGGCAAAGTCGTGAGTCAGCTACGTTCCGGAAGCCATGTACGCCGCCAGGATGTAGTTCGGGTGGCGGTCGAGGTTCTTGCGGGCCCGGTCGTAGCGCATCGTCGTTCGTGGATCGGCATGGCGGGCGGCGATCTGCACGTCGCGCAGGCTGACGCCGGCGTCGAGCATGGCGGTCACGAACGTGTGGCGCAACATGTGAGGGTGCATCCTCGGCATGCGGACTCCGGCGGTGGCGGCCAGGTGCTTGAGCCGGCGGGTGGCGGCGTGGCGGTCCATGCGGGCGCCGAGGGTGTTGCGCAGGATCGGCCCGTCGGCGCGGCCGTCGACGGCCCGGTCGATCGCTCGGGCCACCGCCGGTGGCAGCCGGACGAGGACGACCTTGCCGCCCTTACCGCGCACCCGTAGTACCCGGTGACCGTGTTCCTCGCCGAGGTCGGCGATGCTGGCTCCGCAGGCTTCGAAGATCCGCAGCCCGAGGAGGCCGAGGAGGGCGACGAGGGCGAAGTCGTTCGGGTTGGTTGACAACCTGGCGGTGGTGATCAGTGCCTCGAACTGCAGATGGCCGAGGCCGAGGGTGGACGACTCGGCCGGCACGGTCGGTCGACGGACGTAGTCGGCCGGGGAGTGCGGCAGGATCTGGTCGATGACGCAGACGCGGTAGAAGCCGACCACGACTGACAACCGGCGCGAGACCGTCGAGGGCTGGCGGACGTCCTGCAGCCAGCGCAGGTACCGTTCGATGTCCGCCCGGACCGCCGCGAGTGGGTTGAGGTCCTGGTCGGTGCACCAACGTAGGAAGACTCGCAGGTCAGACTCGGTGTGCAGCCGTGTGTCGCCGCGGTAGCGGCCCAGGTAGGCGGACGCCGCGGCGCGCAGGACGAGTTCGTCGGCGCGCGCGAAGCCGGAAGCGGGAGCAGGAAAGGCAGCCATATATCACCGTGCGTCACCGGCGACGATGAACGCAAGCACGTCGGGAAGCGGCATGAGAGTGAACCTTCATGGCGCGTTGTGACGCGACCCTGCGACCCAGCCGACTGCGAAGCGGGCGGCACATGAAGCCACGGCGCAGGGCGCTGGCGTAAGTCAGCCCCCAGCTGATTCTGACGCCTTCCGTTGGCCCCACCCGGACGGCTTGAAGTGGCCCCACCCTGATCGAGGTGTGCGGTGGCATGACGGCTCGGTTTGGCCCCACCCGGGCCTGCCGCAGAACTCAATAGGGTGCCTGTGCGTTAGGTATACGCATCGTCGCCGATCAGGCCCCTTCAGTAGTAGGCGCCGAATAACAACGCTTAGCTGCGTCGGCGCTGGGAGAGGTAGGTACTTGCGGATCTTGCCGGGCACGTGCGGCCGCTGGTCGCCGAGCGAGATGCCCAAGCGTCGGGAACTGGTTGGCGATCTCCAGCGTGGTGAGGGGGCCTGGCTGGCGCTATAACTGTGTGATCAGGCGTTCGGGGACCCAGATCGCTCAGACTCCTGTTCGCGCAGCGAGCGCGTCGAGCGCTACCGCAACGCCTCTGCGAAAAGTAGACAGCCTCTGTTGCAGGTGGCCGTGGAAGGCCTTCCCGTCCGGGCAAACGGCAGCAGTGGTCGGGGAGAGTTGGCCATGGGTGCGCCGCTGCCCGTACAAGGGTGAAGTTGAGATCCGGTGGGTAGTGCTCGAGCCCAGCTGAGTGCGCCGTGCCGAGTCCGATGGCGAGGACTACCTGCGGACGCAGATCGCGCACCGATTAGGTTTCCGCGCCGTGCCCGTCTGTACGTGTGAGATCGACCTACGGGAGGCTGGCACGATGCGGAAACTGATCTTCGGTATGAACTTGAGCCTGGACGGCTACATCGCCGCGCCCGGCGACGACCTCGGCTGGAGCGTACCGAGCGACGAGCTGTTCCAGTGGTGGTCCGACCGGGTGGGGGCGACCAGCCTGGCACTGTACGGGCGCAGACTGTGGGAGACGATGAGCTCCCACTGGCCGACCGCCGACCAGCAGCCCGGCACCACACCGGCGCAGATCGAGTTCGCCCGTCGCTGGCGGGACATGCCGAAGGTGGTGTTCTCCTCGACGATCAGCACGGTGGACTGGAACACCCGCTTGGTCACCGGGGATGCGGTCACCGAGATCACCCGGCTCAAGGCCGAGGACGGCGGCCCCATGGACATCGGCGGCGCCACACTTGCCGCAGCGGCCATGCGGGCCGGCCTGATCGACGAGTACGTGCTGGTTACCGCACCGGCCTTGCTGGGCGGCGGCACGCCGTTCTTCACGGCCCTGGACAGCTGGGTGAACCTGAACCTGCTGGAGACGCGGACGTTTCCCGGCGGCGTAGTACTGACCCGATACGAGACGAGGCGATGAGCACGGGCCAGTTCCTGGGCTCGTGAGGCCAGGACGAAATCCTTCCTGGCGTGCTCACCGTGCCCCTCGACCTTGAGGGAACTTTCCCCGGCCCTTCCTTGCGTTCCGAGTGAGCTGTTGACCGACTTGCTGGAGATGAGGCGACGGCGTCGTTGATCGTGACGATGTTCTTCGGGCATGAAGATGCCCCGCCGGCAACGCCGGCGGGGCGGTGGTGTTCGCGTTGTCGCGTGGTGTTCAGGCAGTTGGGGTGCTCATTCCGCGGTGACTTCGGTGACAGCGTGCGCTGGACTTGCCGACGATGGGGACATGTGTGATCACAGTGTCGGTGGCAGGTCCAGCCATGGTTTGTCGGCGGCGTCGAATCCGGTGAGCTCGGCGATCTTCCCGTCGACGAT
>NZ_JAPDPH010000149.1 GCF_026013475.1 Micromonospora yasonensis
CAGATGCCTCGATGGCATCACATGCTTGCAAGAGCGTAACGGCGGCGACCGATAGTTTCCGTCCGGAAGTAGCTGCCAGGGAAACAATGTCTACTTGGGCGTCCCGGGCAAGGCCATCTGGCTCGATCTGCGACTATCTGTCGGAGCCGTCGGTGCACAAGAGGCTGACCAGCTCAGCCACGTCTGCCCGACCTGGAGATCCCCCGTCGGCTATTTTCAGCCCGGCACTCGTCCGAGCCAGCGAGTGGCCTGCAGGTCCTCCGTCGGTGCCGTGAGTGTGGTCCCCGGGCAGCAAGAAGGCAGCATGAGCCTCGGTGCGGGTTGGCGCGAAACCTCCACTGACGATGCCGGGCATCTGCTCGTCGGCGCGGGTTGCGACCCGTTGGCAGCCGCCGACAGCTTGATACCGCATCCCCCCGGTGGGGGTCAGCTCTCTCCGCAACTACTGGCGAGGCGAACGAGCACTGCTGCTCCATGTCCCTTCCCGGGCGCGGCTACCTCTCGGGACGATCCGAGGTTAAGTTGCCGGTGAGCCAGCGAAACGCGCGCCTATATCCGGACGACAAGGGCGAGGCGAAGCCGTACCAGGTCCGCCAGGTTCTCAAGGCGATCGACAAAAGGAGGCGATGTGATGCAGCCCGGTGCCCGTCCCGAGATCACCCACTACACCTACCGCGTCACCTGATCCGCCGAGGACCACGAGTTCGTCGCCACCTGCGCCGAGTTTCCGTCGCTCTCGTGGCTGGCGTCCTCACAGATCGAGGCTCTGCAGGGGCTCCAGGATCTGTTGCGTGACGTGATCGCGGAAATGGAGGAGCAGGGCGAGCAGGTGCCGCAGCCGTTCGCTGAGCGTAGCTACTCAGGCAAGTTCAACCTCCGCGTCGGAGAGAGCCTGCACCGGGAGCTTGCTATCCACGCCGCCGAGGATGGCATCAGCCTCAACCAGTACGTTCTACGCAAGCTCAGCGCCGCCTGACCGTGGATAGCACCATGGCTAGGAATCCTGCTGCGATGGCGGCCACGATGGACAGTCCGGCCGGTGGCGCCGATGGCTGAATCGTTGACGACATCAAGTTCGTAGCGTGCAGGAGAGGCAGTCGGTCCCGGCGCGAGGCGGCCACCCCTGCCAGTCAATCGAGCGAGGGCAGCGACGGCCCGAGTACGTCGTCGGCGTCGACGATCGTGTACGCGTACCCCTGCTCGGCGAGGAAGCGCTGCCGGTGTGCCGCGTACTCGGTGTCGATGGTGTCCCGGGAAACAACGGTGTAGAAGTGCGCCTGCCGGCCGTCGGCCTTGGGTCGGAGCACCCGCCCCAGCCGCTGCGCCTCCTCCTGCCGCGACCCGAACGTGCCGGACACCTGGATCGCCACCGCCGCCTCGGGCAGGTCGATGGAGAAGTTCCCGACCTTGGAGATGACCAGGGTGCGTACCTCGCCCGAGCGGAACGCATCGAACAGCCGCTCGCGCTCCTTGTTGGTGGTCGACCCCTGCACGATCGGGGCGTCGAGGTATTCGCCGAGCTGGTGGAGTTGGTCGATGTACCCGCCGATGACGAGCACCTGATCGTTCGGGTGCCGGTCGACCAGCGCGCGAACCACCGGCAGCTTGGTGCGGGCGGTCGCGGCCATCCGGTAGCGCTCCTCGGCCTCCGCCGTGGCGTACGCCATCCGCTCGGCGTCGGTGAGGGTGACCCGTACCTCGGTGCATTCGGCCGGGGCGATCCAGCCCTGCGACTCGATGTCCTTCCACGGCGCGTCGTACCGCTTGGGGCCGATCAGGCTGAACACGTCGCCCTCGCGGCCGTCCTCGCGTACCAGGGTCGCGGTCAGGCCGAGCCGGCGGCGGGCCTGGAGGTCCGCGGTGAACCGGAAGATCGGCGCGGGCAGCAGGTGTACCTCGTCGTAGATGACCAGGCCCCAGTCGCGGGCACTGAACAGGTCCAGGTGGGTGAACGCGCCGCCGCGCCGCGAGGTGAGCACCTGGTACGTGGCGATGGTGACCGGGCGGATCTCCTTGCGCTCGCCCGAATATTCGCCGATCTCCTCCTCGGTGAGCGAGGTGCGCGCCACCAGCTCGCGCTTCCACTGGCGGCCGGCCACCGTGTTGGTGACCAGGATCAGCGTGGTCGCCTTCGCCTCGGCCATGGCCGCCGCGCCCACCAGGGTCTTGCCGGCGCCGCAGGGCAGCACCACCACGCCGGACCCGCCGGCCCAGAACGCGTCCACGGCCTCCCGCTGGTACGACCGCAGCGTCCACGGCTTGCCGCCGTCCTTGCCCGCCTCGGCCAGCTCGATCGGGTGCGCCTCGCCGTCGACGTAACCGGCCAGGTCCTCGGCCGGCCAGCCGAGCTTGAGCAGCGCCTGCTTGAGCCGGCCGCGCTCGGACGGGTGCACCTGGATGGTGTCGTCGTCGATCTTGTTGCCGAGCATGCCGGCGAGCTTCTTGCTCTTGGCGACCTCGATCAGCACCAGCCGGTCCAGGGCGCGCAGCACCAGCCCGTGCGCCGGGTCGTTGGCCAGCTGGAGCCGGCCGTACCGGTCCATGGTCTCGGCCACGTCGACCAGGAGCGCGTGCGGCACCGGGTAGCGGGAGTACTTGATCAGCGCGTCCACCACGCCCTCGGCGTCGTGGCCGGCGGCCCGGGCGTTCCACAGCCCCAGCGGGGTGAGCCGGTAGGTGTGCACGTGCTCGGGCGAGCGTTCCAGTTCGGCGAAGGGCGCGATGGCCATCCGGCAGGCCTGCGCATCAGGGTGATCGATCTCCAGCAGCAGCGTCTTGTCCGACTGCACGATCAGTGGCCCACCGCTCACGCCAGCGTCCTCTCCTTGCCGGATCAGGGTCGCCCGCACCCCGGCTGACCTGCCGAAGGCGGACCATCCAGTGTTGCACGGGTGAAGGTGTCGGGAAAAAGTCACGCCGGAAGGGCAACGTGACAGTGTTCCCATACGTCTAGCAAGCGGGACAACTGTCCAGGGGAGGGCCCATGAAGCATGTCCGGTTCACCGCCCGGGTCGTCACCCTGGCTGCGGTCGTGCTGGTCGGCGTCGGTGCGTGCGCGTTCGATCCGCAGAGCGACAGGACCGGGGCCGCCGCCCCGGTCCCCGTCGCCGAGACGGAACGAGTATCGGGGGCGAGCGCGCTGCCCACGCCGGACCAGTCGACCGGGTCCCCGTCGGCGGAGCCGAGCCGGACGGCCACGCCGAAACCCAGCCGGACGACGCCGTCGGCGCCCGCGACGAAGCCGAGCCCGACCGGGTTCACCGGCTGCCCGCAGGGCGAGCACCAGCGGGCCGTGGAGGCGTACCTGGCCCGGCTGGGCGGGTTCGGGCCGGTCACCGTGGACGGCAAGCAGTCCGCCGCCGACTGCGCCGCGATCAAGAAGTTCCAGCGCCGGTACGGGATCAGCCCGGCCGCCGGCCGCGCCGGAGCCACCACGTACAACGTGGCGAAGCGGCTGGCCAGCACCGACGTGCACCGCTGCAAGGCCGGCTCGGGCCTGACCTTCTGCGTCGACCTCACCCGGCAGACCGTCTGGGCGATGCGCGGCGGCAAGGTGGTGATGGGCCCGACGGTGACCCGCACCGGCATGTCCGGGTACGCCACCCCGTCCGGCACCTATCAGGTGGCCAACCGCAACCTGAAGGAGTGGTCCAACCCGTACGACGTGTGGCTGCCCTACTGGCAGCGGTTCAACGGCGGGATCGGGTTCCACGAGACCACCACGTACCTGCACGACGGGTCGATCGGCTCGCACGGCTGCGTCAACCTGCTGCACCGCGACGCGGTACGGCTCTGGGAGCTGGGCTCGATCGGTACCCGGGTGGTCGTCTTCGGCCGCCGCCCCGGCACCTGAGCGATCAGTCCTCCAGCACCGCCGCGGTGATCCGGTGCAGCGCGAAGGTGTGCAGCATCTCCGTGCGCTCGTCCTCGGCGCGCAGGTAGCCCGCCCCGATCGACACCGGCCGGACCAGCCGGGACGCGGTCGCCCCGTGCGCGTCGACGTAGCCCACCCAGACCAGCGCCTTGTCCCGGACGGCCTGTTGGAGCACGGCGAGCGCGTCGCTGTGGGAGTGTGCCGGCGCCGGACCGGTGCGCGCCGTGCCGCCGCGGACCACCGCCGGGGCCCGCCGGGTCGCCCGCGCCGCGGCCTCGCCGCGCCGGATCTGCTCCACCACCCCGAGCAGCCGGGGCAGCGGCAGCTTCGGCGCCGCGAGCGGGTCCAGGCCGCGGGTGGCGGCCGACACCCGGGCCGGCGCCCGCCGGGTCTTCGGCCGGGACAGCACCGCCGCGCCGCTGGCGTCCTCCGGCACCGGCGCGTACCCGGCGTCGCGCAGCGCGGTCAGCATCCGCTGGACCTGGTACGGGGTGGCCAGCACCGTCGGGGCCAGCCGGCGGAACGCCAGCGACTCCAGCCGCTTGTCGGACTGCACCTCGGTGAGCAGCGCCTCGTCGTCACTGCGCACGTACCCGCCGGCCGAGCCCACCCGCAGGCCGCCGTGCTTGCGGGCCACGTCGTCCACCAGGTACGTCAGCCCCTGCGGAACCGGGGTACGGGACCGGCGGCGGAAGAGCGAGTGCAGGTCGTCGGCCGAGTAACCGGTGTCCAGGGCGCGCCGGATGCTGGCCGTGGTGACCCGGTGCACGCTGGCCCCACCGGCCGACTCGTGCTCGGCCACCACGTCCAGCTCGGCGGCGAGCGCCGGGTCGGGCGGGCCGGGCACCACCACGGTCAGGTCGGCCTGGACGAGGAAGTGGTCCACCGGGGCGGGGAGCAGCGCGTCCAGCGCCCGTACGGCGGTGGACGGCTCGCCCGACTCGGCGTCGGAGTGCAGCCCGAGCGGGTCGTCGGCCCGCTCGTCGGCCTCGGTCAGCTCGGCCAGCAGCAGCCGCCCGTACGAGGTGAGCGCGCCGAGCCCGGTCACCCCGAGCTGGGCCGCCTCGGCCAGCACCTCGCGGTGCGCGGCCTCCCGGCCCCGGGCCCGCCGGGGTGCCCGCCAGTCCAGCAGCTCCAGCACCTCGTCCGGGGTGGGGGCGGTCGCCGGGGGAAGATCGGCCAGCACGGCGAGCACCGAACGGCGGGCGGCCGGCGCGCCGGCCCGTTCCGCCTCGGCGGAGAGCACCGAGATCGGCCGGTCCCGGTCGTCGCGTTGGCCGACCAGCCCCGCCTGGCGGGTCATGGTCAGCCAGGCCCGGGCCAGCTGCTCCCAGCGCTGGGCGAGCGAGGCGGCCCGCCACACCTCGTACCCGCCGGTGGGCAGGATCTGCTGGTCACCGCCGTAGCGGGTGCTGGCGGCCAGCTCCAGCTCGCCGATCAGCCCGGCCGCGTACGCCACCTCGAAGAGCAGCGCGGTGGTGGCGTCGTCCAGCCCGAGGCCCCGGGCCAGCCGGCGCAGGTCCCGGACGCCGACCCCGCCGGAGCGCAGCACCGGGGCCGGCTCGGCGGCGAGGCTCTCCAGCAGCGCCTCGGTGTGCCGGACCACCTCCATGGTCTGCCCGGCCCCGGCGGAGTCCACGGCCTTCGCCTCGCGGGCCGGGCTGGCCACCACCGGCGGGCTGGTGCGCAGCGGGCCCAACGGGCCGCTGTCCCGGCGCAGCAGCAGCGCCACCTCGCGGGGCAACTCGACCGTGCCGCCGCCCTTGACGGCCGACATCCGGACGAGCAGCCGGTGCTCGACCAGCCAGCGGATCGGGGAGCCGGTCGGCGCGCCGCCGTTGACCAGGTCCGGCGGGAGCGCGTCCTCGGTGCCGGTGGCGGGGGCCTCCAGCGCGCCCGGGGGCACGGTGCCGACCGGCGGGCCGGCGGCCAACCGGTCCAGGATCGCCCGGGCGGAGGGCGGCGCGGCCAGCAGCGTGCGCCGCAGCTTCGCCGGGTCGGTGCACACGGCCGCCGCCCGCGGGTCCAGCTCCGCCGCCGGTCGGCCCAGCCCCGCCGGGTACGGGGCGACCTCGTCGACGCCGCCCACCACGTGCAGGTCGTGCTCGGGTCCGTACAGCAGGAAAAGCGCGCGGAGCCGGTTCACCGCGCCCCGGACGGCGGTCGGGGCGGGCGGGTGCGGACCGGTGGCGGCCATCGCCAGGATCGCCTCGATGGCCGTCCCGCCGCCCTCCGGGTCGCGGGTGAGCCGGGCGGCGTCGAGGATCTGCAGGGTGAACTGGTCCAGCCCGTCGAGCGCGCGGGCCACGGAGACCCGGGACTGGGCGCGGATGGCGAGGGCGGAGACGTCGGCCGGTACCGGCACGACGAGGTCGGGCCGCAGCTGGAGGAGGGCGGCCAGGGACTCGTCGGGCAGCGTCCGCAGATGGTCGGCGAGTGAGGTGGTCATCGTCGTTCCACGCTAGCCCGGCCGAGGGCGGTTGCGCCCTCCGGACGGGTACGTTCTCGGCATGCCCCCACTCATGGTCGGCTTCGACCTCGACATGACCCTGGTCGACTCGCGTCCCGGCATCGCCGCCGCCTACCGGGCGCTGACCGCCCGGACCGGCGTACCGGTGGACGCCGAACTGGCGGTCTCCCGGCTCGGCCCGCCGCTGCGTACCGAGATCGCGCACTGGTTCCCGCCGGAGCGGATCGAGGAGGCGGTGACGATCTACCGGGACCTCTACCCGGCGTACGCGATCACCCCGACGGTGCCGATGCCCGGCGCGCAGGCCGCGATCGACGGGGTGCACGCCCTGGGTGGCCGGGTCATGGTGGTCACCTCGAAGATCGGCCGGCTGGCCAAGCTGCACCTGGACCACCTCGGGCTGGCCGTCGACGAGCTGGCCGGGGACCTGTTCGCCGAGCAGAAGGCGACCGCCCTGCGGGAGCACGGGGCGACCCTCTACGTGGGCGACCATGTGGCCGACATGGCGGCGGCGCAAGCGGCGGGAATCCCAGGTGTGGGAGTGGCGACCGGACCCTGCTCGACCGACGAACTGAGCGCGGCCGGCGCCCACCTGGTGCTCGGTGATCTCACCGGATTCCCGGCGGCGCTGGACCGGATCATCCGGCTAGCCTTGGAGGGGTAGAGGTCTCCAGAGCGAAGCAGAGGTTTCAGGTGCCGACGGGTCGAGTGAAGTGGTATGACGCGGCCAAGGGATACGGGTTCGTCACCAGCGACGAGGGTGGCGACGTGTTCCTGCCCAAGGCGGCGCTACCGGCGGGCGTCAGCGACCTGAAGGGCGGCCAGCGGGTCGATTTCAGCGTGGTCGACAGCCGCCGTGGCGCCCAGGCGATGGGCGTGAAGCTGCTGGAGGCGCCGCCGTCCGTGGCGGAGCTGCGCCGGCGACCGGCCGAGGAGCTGCACGGCCTGGTCGAGGACATGATCAAGGTGCTCGAGGCGAAGGTTCAGCCGGACCTGCGCCGGGGCCGCTTCCCGGACCGGAAGACCGCGCAGAAGGTCGCTCAGCTGGTCCACGCGGTGGCGCGCGAGCTGGAGGTCTGAGGGACGAGCCCGGCGTCGGCGGCCCGGCCCAGCAGCGCCTCGACCGCAGCGAAGCCGGCCTCTCCCAGGTCGGCGGTGAACTCGTTGACGTAGAGGGCGATGTGCCGGTCCACCACGTCGGGCTCCATCTCCTGCGCGTGCGCGAGCACGTACTCCCGACTGGCCTCCGGGTCGGCCCAGGCCTGGCGTACCGACTCGCGGATCCAGGCGGCGGCCTCGACCGGGTCGACCGCGCCCTTGCGGGCCAGGATCGCGCCGAGCGGGATCGGCAGGCCGGTGTCGCCCTCCCACCACTCGCCGAGGTCGACCAGGGCGGTCAGCCCGTGCCGGGGGTAGGTGAAGCGCGCCTCGTGGATCACCAGGCCGGCGTCGTACCGGCCGGCGGCGACGCCCGGCATGATCTCGTGGAACGGCACCACCTCGATCCGCGCCGGCGGCCGCTCCGCCGACCACAGCCGGAACAGCAGGTACGCGGTGGTCCGCTCGCCCGGCACCGCCACGGTCGCGCCCGAGAGGTCGGTCCGGTCCCCCCGGGTCAGCACCAGCGGGCCGCAGCCCCGGCCCAGCGCCCCGCCGCAGGGCAGCAGGTGGTAGTCGTCCAGCAGCCAGGGCAGCGCCGCGTAGCTCACCTTCACCAGGTCGAACGCCCCGCGCTCGGCGGCCGTGTTGGTCACGTCCACGTCGGCGTAGGTCACCTCGACCGGCGGTGCCCCCGGCACCCGGCCGTGCACCAGGGCGTCGAAGACGAAGGTGTCGTTGGGGCAGGGGGAGATCGCCAGGGAGAGCGCCACGCCCCCACGTTAACCCCGCCCCGCCGACCACCCACCACCCCGGCCCCCGGCTGTGACCCCGTCCGCGGCCCCGGCCGCCCTCCGGCCCGCCCCTCCGGCCCCGCCGCCCGTTGACCCCTGCCACCCACCGATCGTGCGACTGTCGATGCCCGAAGGAGGTGCGGCCGCCGAACGCCCTGTCACCGCGGTTGCAGTCGCCGAAGGCCCGCCCAAGCGGGTTGCGGCCGCCGATGCCAGCCCAACCAGGGATGCGGTCGCGTGCCCACCGGCCTCGTCGGTTGTGCCGGCGGCCGAACCAGTCGAGCAGGGCGGCGGGCACAATACTTTCCCTGCCTTTGGAGCTGATGTCGTAAACGACTCACGCCTCGCGGCGCGCGCCTCCGGCCCATGCGTTCCCCCGCGCGCCTGGGGGTTCCGTCCACGGGGTATGGCCTTTGACATCACCAGCGATTCAGCTCCAAAGGCTCTCGCTATCCACATGCCGCCCGTTTGCAGGGCGGATATCCACAGGGTTATCCACAGGTTCGTGCTGTCTGTTGATATGGCCGTGGTGGACCGGAAGCATTCCGGCTGTGGCTGAATCGACTGGCTCTTCGGAGGTGGGTCTGGGTGACCTGCTCCGGCGGCTACGGCGACGAGCCGACCTGAGCCAGCGGGAGCTGGCCGACCGGGCGGGCGTGCCGCAGGCCACCGTGGCGCGGGTCGAGTCGGGCCGGGCCGTCGACCCGCGCTTCCGGACGGTGGAGCGGCTGGTCCGGGCGGCTGGGGCGGAGCTGCGGTTCGACGTTGGCGGCGACGTTGGCGGCGACGTTGGCGGCGACGTTGGCGGCGGCGGTGGTGAGGGCGGGCGCGGCGACCCGGCCGACGTACCGCACGATGAGCTGCGGGACCGGGCCGACCGGCGGTACCCGGCGCACCTCGACGTGTGGGAGGTCCGGGAGCCCAAGGACTGGCCCGGCGCGTGGTGGGCGGCGTGGTACACCCTGCCGCCGGAGAAGTGGCCGTTGCCGCTGCCGCCGGCGACGTACGAGCTGAACCGGGAGTACCGGGACCGGCGGCGGGCGCGGCAGTGCGTGCGCGACGCGGTCACCGTGCGGCGGGTGACTGGGGCGGCAC
The DNA here is from genome assembly GCF_026013475.1 of Micromonospora yasonensis. Taxonomy (GTDB): domain Bacteria; phylum Actinomycetota; class Actinomycetes; order Mycobacteriales; family Micromonosporaceae; genus Micromonospora; species Micromonospora yasonensis. The sequence continues at coordinate 9,332 of NZ_JAPDPH010000149.1, forward strand.
TGCCGACGACGTCCTGGCGGTTCGTGGCGGAACTGCCCGGTGGTGAGCTGGTGGGCGAACTCCGGGCGCACGAGCGGAGCCCGCACCTGGACTGGGGTGGCCCGGAGCGCCCGGGGGCGCGGGAGGTCGTCCTGGACGGCGTGCTGGTCGCCGCCGAGCACCGAGGCCTCGGCATCGGGCGGCGGTTGGTCGAGGCGCTGACGGCGGAGGTGTCCCGCGCAGGCATCGGCGCGGTCCACGCCGTCGCCGAGTTCGGCGGCATCGGTCTACTGCTCGCCTGCGGCTTCGCGCTACAGGCGAGCCGGCCCGCCGTGCTGCGGCTGGAGCAGCGGGTCGAGTGGCCGGTGGCGCGGCCGGTCAGTCCGGGGCCGCCGCCGGGGTGCTGGCCGCCGCCGGGGTGAGTGCCGCGGCCGGGCTGAGGGCCGCCGCTGCCGCGGTGAGGGCGGCGAAGGCCTCCCGCATCCGCCACGCGCCCCGGTCGCGGGGGCCGATCGGGTTGGAGACCGTACGCAGCTCGGCGAAGGGCAGGCCGGCCTGGGCGGCGGCGACCGCCACGCCGTACCCCTCCATGGCCTCGGCCACCGCGTCCGGGTGACGGGCGGCGAGGGCGGCCGTGCTCTCGGCCGTGCCGGTCACCGTGTTGATGGTGAGCACCGCGCCGACGACCGCGTCCGGCAGCGCCGACCGCAGGGCCGCCAGCAGCGCCGGGTCGGCCGGCACCACGCTTCCGGTGCCCAGCAGCTCCGGCGACATGCCCAGCTCCTCGATCGGGAGGAAGCCCTCCGGCGACTCGGCCCCCAGGTCCGCCGCCACGCTGCGGGTGGCCAGCACGGTGCCGCCGACCGCCACCCGGCCGACGAAGCCGCCGGCGATGCCCGCGCTGACCACCGCCCGGTACGGCCGCCCGGCCGCCTCGGCCAGCGCCAGCAGGCGGGCCGTGGCGGCGCCCGCCACAGCGGGGCCCACCCCGACCGGGGCGACGGTCACCGTCGGGTCGGTGAGGCCCGTCCGGACCGCCTCCGCTTCGGCGGGTACGGCGGTCACCACCAGCAGTCCGCTCACGCCGCCGCCTCGCTCCCGTTCGCTCACCCGACCGGTCCCCGGGGTCCCCGCTGGTTCTCCTCCTCCGACCCGCTGGGGCCGCCGACAGCCGAGGAGGGGCGGTAGATGTGGAAGCCGGGCGGTGCCAGATCGTCGTCGTCGGCTGGTTCGGGGGCCCCGTGCCGGGCGGGGGCCGGCGAGGTGGGCGCCGGGTCGCCGAACTCCTCGGCCGGCTCGGGGTCCAGTTCGTCGTCGCCGAGCGGGCGTCCGACCAGGTGCTCGTTGCGCAGCCGGCTGGCCACCAGCAGCCCGCGGGCGGCCACCAGCGCCGCGACGCAGGCGGCGACGGCCACCCCGACCTGCCCGGTGAACGGGACGAGCCCCAGGCCGCCGCCGGCCACGAAGGCGAGCATCAGCGCGGTCTCCGAATGGGCGAAGGAGCTGGCCCGCAGCCGCTCCGGGATCCGCTCCTGGATCGACGCGTCGACCGCCAGCTTGGCGATCCCGCTGATCAGGGCGGCGACCAGGCAGAGCAGGGCGACCAGCGGCAGCGAGAACTTCAACGCGGCCAGCACCGCCACCCCGGCCACGATGGTCATTCCGCTGGACTGGATGGCGGTGGGCCGGTGGATACGCAGCCGGGTACCGACGGCGGTGGCCAGGAAACCGCCCACCGCGAGCGCCCCGCCGACCAGCCCCAGCGCGGCCTGGGCACCCAACGTCCGGCCGAAGAAGTCGGTGGTCAGGTCGCCGGCCTTGATCGAGAACGCCAGGAAGAGCAGCAGGAAGCCGTACAGCCCGCGCAGCGCCGCGGCGCCGACCAGGGTGGCGATCACCAGGCGCCCGGCGGGGCGGCCCCGGCCGAGCGGCCGCTCGCCGTCCCGGCGACGCAGCGCCCGCAGCGGGCGGGGTACCCGCTCGGGCGGCTCCGAGTCGGCCTTCGGCGGCAGCCGCAGCGCGATGACCATGCCGGCCAGGAAGATCAGCGAGGCCACCCGGAGCGGCCACTGCGCGCCGAACCAGAACGCGGCCAGCCCGAGCGGGGCGACCAGCCCGCCGGCCACCGTGCCGTAGACGCTCGCCCGGGCACCCACCTGGGACAGCCCGATCCCCTCGGGCAACAGCCGGGGCACCGCCGCCGAGCGGGCCACCCCGTACGCCCGGGACAGGGCGAGCACGCCGAACGCCGCCGGGTAGAGCCCGAAGCTGCCGATGTAGTCGGAGATCAGCCAGGCCAGGAAGGCCCGGCCGAGCATGGTGGTGGCCAGCGCGTACCGGCGGCCGTGCCGGAAGTGGTCCAGCAGCGGGCCCACCACCGGGGCGAGCATGGCGAACGGCACCATGGTGACCAGCAGGTAGAGCGCGACCTTGTTCCGGGCCTCGCCCAGCGGTACGTCGAAGAAGATCGTCCCGGCCAGCCCGATGGCGATCAGGGTGTCCCCGGCGCAGGAGAGGGCGTGCAGGTCGAACATGCGGACCATGCCGAGCTCGTTGCCGGCGCTACGGGCCCGGGCCGACCCGGCCCGCCGGGTCATCCACCGTCCGCCCCGCAGCGAGCCGCGGACCAGCAGGCGGGTGGCGCGGATGCCCGTACCGACGGTCCGCCCGAGGACGGACCGCCCGGAGCGGGAGGACTGCGGCATGCCCCCCATCCTCACCCATCTGCTTTGCGCGTGCCCCGCCACCCGGCGAGAACGACTCCGGGGAGTGCCTGTCGGCCGACCCCGGGCATGGGGAACAATGGGAGGGTGACCAGGCCCGCCTCCGCCCGCGCTCCCCGGCTCGACCAGGTCTGTGCCGCCGCCGTCGAGGTGGCCCGCGCGGCCATCACCGAGGTCGAGCCCGACTGCGTCGGCGAGCACCTCCAGGCGGTCGCCGAGGGGGACCGGCTCGTCACCCACTACTTCGAGTGCCGCCTCGGCGGCTACCGCGGCTGGCGCTGGGCCGTCACGGTGACCCGGGTGCCGCGCAGCCGCCACGTCACGATCTGCGAGACCGTCCTGCTGCCCGGCCCGGACGCGCTGCTCGCCCCCGGCTGGGTGCCCTGGCAGGAGCGGCTCAAGCCGGGCGACCTGGGTCCGGGCGACCTGCTGCCCACCCCGCCGGACGACGAGCGCCTCACCCCGGGCTACCTGCTCTCCGACGACCCGGCGGTGGAGGACACCGCCTGGGAGCTCGGTCTCGGCCGGCCCCGGGTGCTGTCCCGGGAAGGCCGCTCCGAGGCCGCCCAGCGCTGGTACGACGGCGACCACGGCCCGTCCGCGGCGATCTCGATGGCCGCGCCGGCCGCCGCCCGCTGCGGCACCTGCGGCTTCTACCTGCCCCTCGCGGGGGCGATGCGGCAGGCCTTCGGCGCCTGCGGCAACTTCTACGCGCCGGACGACGGCCGCGTGGTGAGCGCCGACCACGGCTGCGGCGCGCACTCGGAGACGCTGGTGGAGGCGGCCGACACCCCGGTCGACGAGCTGCCCACGGTCTACGACGACAGCGCGGTCGAGGCGGTGTCGGTCAGCCGGGCCCCGGGCTCGGTCGAGGCGGCCGAGCCGGCTGAGCCGTACGGCCACCCCTGACGGTCAGCTCTGACGGGCGGCGGCCTCCCGGCGGCGGCGCCGGTTCGCGTCGTGCCGCATCATCACGGCGAGACCGGGAAAGCCCCACAGAAATCCGGCCAGGCAGGTCCAGAGCCAGTTCTGGTGCCCGTGCTCGGTGAGCCAGCCGCGGAAGAAGATCAGCAGCACCAGCCCGACCACCGCCCAGATGATCAGCCCGGCGACGGCGAACGGCACCATCGGCGGGTCGAGCGGCTCGGGCCGCGGCGGTTGCTCCTGGGGCACGGGCACAGCGTACGCGATCGTTCTTCCCTGCTCGCCGATCATCTGGGACGATGCGCGACAGCCTGCGCACGACAAACCCCTCGTGAGCCTGGTCATATCCGACCTCGTTAGCCAGGCTCATTAGTTAAGCTAACTACTGTGATGGAGCGGACGGTGACGGCGAAACGCGTGCCACCGGCGCAGCTGGCCCCTCAGCTGCGTGATGCGATCACCCGGCTCAACCGGCGGGTCCGCCAGGCCCGCCCGGTCGGCGACCTGACGGGCAGCCAACTCTCCGCGCTCACCAGCCTCAAACTGGCGGGCGCCCTGACACCCCGGGAGTTGGCCGACGTCGAGCGGGTGCAGCCGCCCACGATGACCAGGATCCTCGCGAAGCTGGAGGAGCGCGGCCTCGTGCAGCGCACCCCCCACCCGACCGACGGCCGGCAGGTCATCCTCGCGGCGACCGAGGGGGGACGGGCCGTGCTCGAGCAGTTCGAGCGGGCCCGCAACTCGTGGCTGGCCGACCGGCTGGCCGCGCTCACCGAGGAGGAACGCGACACGCTGCGGCGTGCCGCGGACATCCTGCGGGAGATCGCTCGCGCCTGAGCCGCGACCCGCGTCGCGGTCCGCCCCGTCCGCTGTGGATGAGGCGTACCTGACGCGAGGAGGCGCACCTAGAGTGCAGGCCAAGCTGAGCACGATGTTCCAGTCCCTACGAGTCCGCAACTACCGACTCTTCGCCACCGGACAGCTGATCAAGTTGATCGGCGTCTGGATGATGTTCATCGCCCAGGACTGGCTCGTCCTCGAGCTCAGCGACAACTCCGCCACCGCGCTCGGCGTGGTCACCGCGTTGCAGTTCACCCCCGTCCTGCTGCTGACCCTGCTCTCCGGCCGCCTCGCCGACCGGTACGACAAGCGCCTGCTCCTCTTCGTCGCCAACGCGCTCTGGACCGTGCTGGCGCTGGTGATGAGCGTGCTGGTGCTCACCGGGCTGGTGCAGCTCTGGCACGTCTTCGCGTTCGCCGGCCTGCTCGGCGTGGCCAACGCGGTGGAGACCCCGGTCCGGCAGGCGTTCGTCTCCGAGCTGGTCGGCGTACCGCTGCTGCCGAACGCGCTCTCGCTCAACGCGGCCGTCTTCAACTCGGCCCGGATCGTCGGGCCGGCCGTCGCCGGTCTGGCCATCGCCGCCTTCGACGTCGGGCCGGTCTTCCTCTTCACCGCGCTCAGCTCGATCGCCCCGCTGGTCAACGTGGTCCGGATGCGTACCGAGGAGCTGTACCGCAAGGACCTCCCGCCGGCCGCCGAGCGCGACCAGGCCCGGGTGGTGGACGGCCTGCGGTACGTCTGGCGCCGTCCGGACATCCTGCTGCTGATGGCGCTGATGTCGGTGACCGGGATGACGCTGTTCAACTTCCAGCTCACCCTCGCCGCGCTGGCCAAGACCGTCTTCCACACCGGTGCCGCCTCGTTCGGCCTGTTCAGCACCGCGCTCGCGGTGGGCGCGCTGACCGGCGCCCTGTCCGGCACCGGGCGGCGCAGCCGCCCCTCGGTCTGGCTGGTCCTCGGCGCCGCGGTCGGCTGCGCCAGCTTCGGCACCCTGGTCGGGCTCGCGCAGGCGTACTGGCTGGTGGTGGCGCTGCTGCTGCCGACCGGGTTCTTCATGGTCTTCTTCGCCCAGGCCGCCAATCAGCGGGTCCAGCTCGGCGTCGACGCCGCCTTCCGGGGCCGGGTCATGGCCCTGTGGGTGCTGGTCTTCCTCGGCACCAACCCGGTCGGCGCGCCGATCATCGGCTGGGTGGCCGAGACCTTCGGCGCCGGGGCGAGCATCTGGATCGGTGGCCTGATCTCGCTGGCCGCCGCGCTGCTCGCCCTCACCTGGCAGCTCCGCCGCTCCGGTGCCCGGCTGCGGCTCCGGGTGCTGCCGATGCCCCGCTTCTACGTGGTTTCGCCCGGCGCGGAGTGAACGCCCGAAGGACCGGTTCCCGCCCCGGGGACCGGTCCTTCCTCGTTCATTCTCGTCCGGATGTCGGCAAACAGGTGGCGGACGGCCCCCCACGCGGCTTAGCGTCGATACGTGGGGGTAGGTCGGGGACTGCTGCTGATGCTGGCGATCCTCGCCGTCTGCTGCCTGCCCGCCGTCTTCGCGCTGGTGTTCTGCGCCGACGAGATCATCGACCGGGTGGTCTGCTGGTGGGCCGAGTGGCGGGAGCAACGCCGCGAACGGCGCACCATCGCCCGGCTGGACCGGGCCATCGAGGCGGACGCGCTCACCCGGGACATCGACCTCACCGAGTTCGACCGGGAGGGCCGGCGACCGTTGGAACAGCTCGCCACCGACCTGCGTCGGTTCGGTGGCCACCGGCTCGCCGCCGCCGACCGGTCGGTGGTCTGGCACGGCGCGGTCATCGACGCGTACGACGACCGGCTGCGCGCCGCCTGCCGGGCGCTGGGCATCGTCGAACACCTGACCGAACTGGACGGTGTCGACCGGGAGATCGAGCGGGTCCGGGTGGAGGGGCTGCTGCACGCGGCCGGGCTCACCCTGCCTGCCGCCCGCCCCGGCCACCACCAGCGGCACCGCTGACCGGTGCGGCTCTTCGTCGCGGTCTACCCGCCCCGGTCGGCGGTCGAGGACCTGACCGCCCAGGTCACCCGGTTACGGGTGGGTGCCGCCTCCGCCGCCGGCATCAACGTACGGCTGGCCGACCCGGCCAACGTCCATCTCACCCTGGCCTTCCTCGGTGACGTCGAGGACGACCGGCTGGTCGAGGTGGAGAGCGCCCTCGGCCGGGCCGCCGAGACGTTCCGGAGCGCCCGGGACGGTTCGCTGCGGCTCCGCCTCGGCGGTGGCGGCAGCTTCGGGCGCGGCCGCTTCACCGTGCTCTGGGTGGACCTCCGGGGCGATGTCGAGGGGCTGGCCGTGCTGGCCCGGCTGATCCGCCTCGGCCTGCGCCGGGCCCGCCTACCGCACGACGAGAAGCCGTTCCGGGCCCACCTGACCATCGCCCGACCCGGCGACCGGATCGACCGCGCCGAGATCCTGGCCGACCGGCAGACCCTGCACGACTACGAGGGCCCCGAATGGCCCGCCCAGGACCTGGTCCTGGTCCGCAGCCACCCCGGCCCCCACCCCACCTACGACCGCCTATCCACCTGGCCCCTCTAACCCCCTCCCCCCTGCCCCGGGCGGGGGGCCTTACCAGGCCCAGGCTTCGGGGGCGGGGCCGCCGTTGCCGACGGGTGGGAAGAGGTCGTCGAGCTTTTTGAGGGTGGGCTCGTCGAGGTGGATGTCCAGGGCGCCGAGGTTGCGGTCGAGTTGGTCCATGGTGCGCGGCCCGACGATCGGGGCGGTCACCCCGGGGCGGGAGAGCAGCCAGGCCAGCGCCACGTCGGCCGGATCGTGGCCGAGGTCCGCGCAGAGCTTCTCGTACGCCTCGATGGTGGGCCGGTGCGCGGCGAGCGCGTCGGCCGACCGCCCGGTGGTGCCGCGGGCGGCCCCGCCCTCGGCCATCTTCCGGATCACCCCGGACAGCAGCCCACCGTGCAGCGGGGACCAGGGGATGATGCCCACCCCGAAGTGCTGCGCGGCCGGGATCACCTCCAGCTCGACGTACCGGGTCATCAGGTTGTAGATGCACTGCTCGGAGACGAGGCCGAGGAAGTTGCGGCGGCCCGCCGCGGCCTGCGCCTGGGCGATGTGCCAACCGGCGAAGTTGGACGATCCGACGTAGAGGACCTTGCCCTGGGCGACCAGGGTCTCCATCGCCTGCCAGATCTCCTCCCACGGCGTGGTCCGCGAGATGTGGTGCATCTGGTAGAGGTCGATCGTGTCGGTCTGCAGCCGGCGCAGCGACTCCTCGCAGGCCCGGACGATGTGCCGGGCGCTCAGGCCCTGCTCGTTGGGCCACTCGCCCATCCTGCCGTAGACCTTGGTGGCCAGCACCACCTTGTCGCGGCGCCCGCCGCCCTGGGCGAACCAGCGGCCGATGATCTGCTCGGTGACCCCCTCACCGAGTTTCCAGCCGTACACGTTCGCGGTGTCGAAGAAGTTGATCCCGTGTTCCAGCGCCCGGTCCATGATGGCGAAGCTGTCCGGCTCGTCGGTCTGCGGCCCGAAGTTCATGGTGCCGAGGCAGAGCCGGCTCACCGAGAGACCGGTGCGTCCCAGGTTCGTGTACTCCATGGGTCCACCCTGGCACGCGGACACTTCGAGTGCCTCACGCAAACCAGGGTGGACCGTGAGTCAGGACGACTCGCGGGCCGCCGGGCCGGTGCCGAAGAGGACGTCGTCCCAGCTCGGCAGCCGCTTGCGCGGCTTGCCGCCGGCCTCCGCCGACTCGCCGCCGGCCGCCGCGGCACCCGTGCGGCGCGGCCGCAGCACGGCCAGCGAGGGTACGGCGG